>CANGHD010000021.1 GCA_947453525.1 Paracoccaceae bacterium
CCCCCCCCCCCCCCCCCATCTCGGGTTCCGCACAGGCTTACCCCAGCTTGGCCGCCCGCGCATCCAGCATATCCTGCGTGATCAGCACGATGCCGCCTTCGCTGCGGCGGAACCACTTGGCGTCCTCCTTCGGGTCAGTGCCCACGATCAGCCCCTCCGGGATCACCACGCCCCGGTCAATCACGCAATTCTTCAGGCTGGCTCGGCGATGCACCGTCACGTAGGGCAAGACCACCGCATATTCGAGGCTGGAATAGCTGTGCGTCCGCACGCCGGTGAACAGCAGGGAATTGGCGACCTCCGAGCCCGACACGATGCAATCGCCCGATACCAGCGACGACACGGCCATCCCGCGCCGGCCCTCCTCGTTGTGGATGAACTTGGCTGGCGGCACGCTTTCGGCATAGGTCCAGATCGGCCAGGCGTTGTCGTAAAGGTCCAGCTTCGGCACGAAGTCGGTCAGGTCGATATTGGCCTGCCAGAAGGCGTCGATCGTCCCCACGTCGCGCCAATAGGGCTCGGTCTCCAGCCCCGACTTCACGCAAGAATCCGAGAACTTGTGCGCCATGGCCCGACCGCCCTGCACGATCGCCGGGATCAGGTCCATGCCGAAATCGTGTTGGCTGTTGCTGTCCGCCATGTCGCGCAGCAGAAGGTCGCGCAGGAACTTCCAGTCGAAGACATAGATGCCCATCGAGGCCAATGCGTGCAAGGGATCGCCCGGAATCGTCGGCGGGTCTTTCGGCTTTTCGAGGAACGAGGTGATCCGCATGTCGGCATCGACATGCATGACGCCAAAGGCGGTGGCCTCCGCCTTGGGCACGGTGAGACAGCCGATCGTCACATCGGCCCCGGTCTCGACATGCTGCTGCAGCATGATCTCGTAGTCCATCTTGTAGATATGATCCCCGGCCAGCACGACCACGTATTTGATGTTGTAGCTGTCGATGATGTCGATGTTCTGCGCGACGGCATCGGCCGTGCCGCGATACCAGTTGGTCTCGTCCATCCGCTGGCTTGCGGGCAGGATGTCCAGATATTCATTCCGTTCGGCGCGCAGAAAGCCCCAACCGCGCTGCATGTGGCGGATCAGCGAATGCGCTTTGTACTGGGTGGCAATCGCCATCTTCCGGATGCCCGAATTCAGCGCGTTCGACAGCGCGAAGTCGATGATCCTGGTCTTGCCGCCGAAATAGACGGCCGGTTTGGCGCGGCGGTCCGTCAACTCCTTCAGGCGCGACCCGCGCCCTCCGGCCAGCACGAAGGCCATCGCCTGACTGGCAAGCCGCGCGTTGGGTTTAGGCTGCATATCATCCTCCCGAGATGTGCGGTCTTTGCCGCTTTGAATTCAGTTTTGCCGGAAATACAGGGTCGACAAAGGCGGTACGGTGACCATGGCAGATTGCTCCATCCCGTTCCATGGTTCCGCTTCGGCCAAAAGTCCGCCCAAATTGCCACGATTTTCGCCACCATAAAGTGCCGAATCGGTGTTGAGAATTTCACGCCATGCACCTCGGGCAGGCAAGCCCAGCCGCATCTGCCGCTCCACCGGCGTCATGTTGCAAACCATCACAACCGCAGCGTCGCCCGGCTTGCCCTTGCGCACCCAGGAATAGGTCGAGCCTTCGGCATCGTTGCCGTCGATCCACTGGAACCCGTCAGGCCGCGCGTCGTTCACGTACAGCGCGGGGTTGTCGCGGTAGACCCGGTTGAGGTCACGGACGAGGCTCTGCACGCCCTTGTGCGCGGCAATCTCCAACTGATGCCAGTCAAGGCTTTGCTTGTGGTTCCACTCGGCCCCTTGCGCGAATTCCTGACCCATGAACAGAAGCTTCTTGCCCGGATGCGCCCACATGAAACCGTAATAGGCGCGCAGGTTGGCGAACTTCTCGGCCCCCTGCCCCGGCATCTTGGACAGCATGGACCCCTTGCCGTGCACCACTTCGTCATGGCTGATCGGCAGGATGTAGTTTTCCGACCACGCATAGACCAAGCCAAAGGTCATCTGATGGTGGTGATACTTCCGGTAGATCGGGTCTTTCTGCATGTAGGACAGGGTGTCGTTCATCCAGCCCATGTTCCACTTGAAGCCAAAGCCAAGACCGCCGCCATCGACGGGCCGCGACACGCCCGGGAACGCGGTCGACTCCTCCGCCACCGTCATGATCCCCGGCACCTCGCCATAAGCGATGACATTGGTGCGCTGCAGAACCGAGATCGCCTCGTAATTCTCCCGCCCGCCGTCCTTGTTGGGCACCCATTGGCCTTCCGAGCGGCTGTAGTCGCGGTAGAGCATCGAGGCCACCGCATCGACGCGCAAGCCGTCGATGTGATATTCCTCCAGCCAATACAAGGCGTTGGAGATCAGGTAATTGGAAACCTCGATCCGGCCGTAGTTGTAGATCAGCGTGTTCCAGTCCTGATGGAAGCCCTCGCGCGGGTCTTGATGTTCATACAAGGCCGTGCCGTCAAACTGCCCCAGACCATGCGCATCGGTTGGGAAGTGGCCCGGCACCCAGTCGATCAGCACGCCAAGGCCCTTGTTATGTGCGGCTTCAATCAGCACGCGGAATTCCTGGGGGGTGCCGTGGCGGATGGTGGGGGCGAACATGCCGACCGGCTGGTAGCCCCATGACCCGTCGAAGGGATATTCGGAAACGGGCAGCATCTCGATATGGGTGAAGCCCATGTCGGCCACGTAGTCGACCAACTGCTCGGCCATTTCCAGATAAGACAGCATCCGGTTGCCCGGCGCACGCTTCCACGATCCCAGATGCACCTCATAGACCGAGATCGGGCTTTCGATGTTCTGCAAGGCCTGCCGCTTTGTCATCCAGTCGCCATCGCCCCAGACCCGGTGCGAGATATCCCGCACCACCGAGGCATTGGCCGGCGGATGTTCCGACCCGAAGCCGACCGGATCCGCCTTCAGCGGCAGCAAAGCGCCGTCATGCATCCGCAGTTCGTATTTGTAGCTGGCACCATCCTTCAGGCCGGGGATGAAGATCTCCCACACACCCGTCGCCCCGCGCCGCCGCATCGGATTGCGCCGCCCGTCCCAGATATTGAAATCGCCGACAACGGACACCCGCTGCGCATTCGGCGCCCAGACGGCGAAATGCACGCCCGCGACACCTTCATGCGTGATCAGATGCGCGCCCAGCACCTGCCACATCCGCTTGTGCGTGCCCTCACCCAGCAGATATTCGTCCATCTCTCCCAGAACGGGGCCGAAACGGTAGGCATCTTCAAACTCCCACTCCGCCCCTTCGCTGGTGGCGCGGAAGCGGTAGTCGACCTTCTTTGTCAGCGTGACCTGAAACAGCCCCGGAAACCCCGCCACTGCCGTGCAGTCCACCGGCTTCGCGCCTTTGCCCGCCGGCACCAGCGACAGCTTGGCCGCCCCCGGCACGAAGACCGTCACCACCCAGTCCTTGCCCTTGGGATGCGGACCCAGAACCGCAAAAGGATCGCCATGACGCCCCTCTACAATCGCCTGTGCTGCACCAGAATCGATGGAGAGGGTCGTCATGTCAGGCGTCCTTTCGTCTTGGCGGGCCCCCGTCACAAAGCGGACGGAATGTCCCAGATATCGCGCATGTAGTTGCGGATCGTGCGATCCGAAGAAAAGAAGCCTGAGCGGGCGGTGTTCAAGGCCGCCATCTTGACCCAACGATCACGATCCGCAAAGGCCTTGTCCACTTCTGCCTGAGCCGCATCATAAGCATCGAAATCCGCCGCCACGAGGAAATAATCGTGGTGCCAGACCCGATCGACCAAGCCATAGTAGCGGTCGGTCTGGCCCGGAGAGAAGCGGCCCTCGACGATCTGCTGCAAAACGACCTGAAGGGCCGGGCTCGCCTCGATCGCCTTGCGGGACTGTTCGGGGTCCTCGCGACGCTTGTTGGCCTGATCCGTGGTCATGCCGAACAGGAAGAAATTCTCGGCCCCGACCTCTTGCAGGATTTCGACGTTCGCCCCGTCCAGCGTGCCGATGGTCGGCGCGCCGTTGATCATGAACTTCATGTTGCCGGTGCCGGATGCCTCTTTCCCGGCGGTGGAAATCTGTTCCGACAGGTCAGCGGCGGGCACCAGATGCTCGGCCATTGAAACGTTGTAGTTGGCCGGATAGACGATCTTCAACAAATCACCCGTGACCGGATCGGCATTGATGGTTGCGGCCACGTCGTTGATCAGATGGATGATTTCCTTGGCCACGGCATAGCCGGGTGCGGATTTGCCGCCAAATATCTTGACGCGCGGCACGTGGTTTCCGCCGGGGTTTTCGCGCAGGCGGTTCCAGTGGGCGATCGTCTGCAGCACGTTTAGGAGCTGGCGCTTGTACTCATGGATGCGCTTGATCTGAATATCAAACAGCGCATCCGGCGAGACGGAGATGCCGCATTGCGACTTGATCCAGACCGCCAGCGCCACCTTGTTCGCCCGCTTGGCCCCGTCGAACGCGCTGCGGAACGACTTGGTTTCGATATGCGGCTCCAACTCTTTCAGCCGGTCAAGGTTGTCTTCCCATCCGATCCCGATGGTCGAGGTGATCAGGCCCGACAGCGGTTGGTTGCACATCTTCAGCCAGCGGCGCGGCGTGACACCGTTGGTCTGGTTGATGATCCGGTCGGGGTGCAGCTTGTTCAGTTCCGGGAACAGCGAGGTCTTGACCAGTTCGGAATGCAGGGCCGAGACGCCGTTGACCTTGTGCGCCATGATGAAGGCCAGTTCGCCCATCCGGACTTCGTGGTGCTTGACGATGCCGACATAGTGGGGCCGCGACGGATAGGTGGCGCGATGCCAACCGTCAATGCGCTCGACGATCTGCATGTGGCGCGGCAGGACGTTGCCGAAGGTATAGGTGGCCCACCGCTCCAGCGCTTCGGGCAACAGCGTGTGGTTGGTATAGCCCAGACAGCCGCGCGCGGTTTCCACGGCATCGCCGAACGGCATGCGGTGCACGTCGGTCAACAGCCGCACCAGTTCCGGACCTGCGATGGCCGGGTGGGTGTCGTTCATCTGGATCGCCACGTATTTCGGCAGCGCGCGCAGATCGCCATGGGTGAACAGGAAGCGGCGCAGGATATCCTGCAAGGCGGCCGAGGTCAGGAAGAACTCCTGCTTCAGCCGCAACTCCTTGCCGGCATAGGTCGTATCATCGGGATACAGCACGCGGCTCAGCGTGCGCGCCAAAGCCTCGGGCTCAGCGGCGGCGGTATAGTCGCCGCGGTTGAAGCGTTCGAGATCGAACTGCGTCGTCGGACGCGCCGACCACAGCCGCAGCGTGTTGGCCCATTTGCCCTGCCAGCCAATCACCGGCGTGTCATAGGCCGAGGCATAGACGGTCTCCGCCGGGGTCCAGACTTCCTTGCCGTCACGGGTTTCCACGATGCCCTTGAAGGGCACGGTATAGACGCTTTCGGCCCGGTCAAATTCCCAGGCGTTGCGGTGGATCAGCCAGTCTTCCGGCGCTTCGGCCTGCTGGCCGTTGACGAATCGCTGGCGGAACAGGCCGTGTTCATAGCGGATGCCATAGCCATAGGCCGGGCACCCCACGGTCGCCATTGATTCAATGAAACACGCCGCCAACCGCCCGAGGCCGCCATTGCCAAGCGCTGCGTCCGGCTCGTCCTCCACCAAGGTCCGGAAGTCTTGGCCAAAGCCTGCCATCACCTCGGTCGCGGTGTCGCGCAGGCCCAGATTGACGCAGGCATCCTCCAGAAGACGCCCGATCAGGAATTCCATCGAAAGGTAATAGACGCGCTTGCGATCCTCCGCCCAGGTCCGGCGGGTCGAGGCGAACCACGGGTCCACGATCCTTTCGCGGATCGCAAAGGACAAAGCCATGCGCCAGTCGAACACTGAAGCGTTGGGCGCATCCTTGCCCAGTGTCGAGGTCAGATGCCGCAACACATCGGCACGCAGGGTCTTGGGGGTGAGGCTCAGATCGTTCACTGTCTTGTCCACCGCATTAACATCAATCAGCGTCAAGCCTAACCGCCTCTGCGCCCCCGTCAAGGCACGCAAACGATCCGCGCGGATGATTCCATATCTTCAAACCGCTTTTTTTGTTATCGCAAACATTTGGGAAAGTCTTTCTTATTTGCACAATTTTCCAGCAATTTTGCATAGTCAAATCGCTTTGAGAGGGTGGGGGTCGCAGCGATCCTGGAAACAGTCTGACCACAGCACCCGATGTCCTCAATCCAAAGCCGTCCGGCCCGCACAAACCCCGCTCCATCCGCACGCGTGTTCTGCCTGTCTTCTGGCAAAGCTCCACCATATCTGTCGCGCAGATGTGAAGCGGGGGCCGGGTCCGGGCGGTGAAATCCCATTGCAGTCAGGGCTCAGGACAAATAAATATCCAATTCTTGACACGGTTTGGACCCGTTCGGGCCTCAGAACCGCGCCAACATTCAGAACGGCAGAACGCCGCAACCGGACGATGGAGCAGGACATGTCCTCGACACAGCAAAGCGGCACAGCACTGCCGCAACCCCAGCAACAGGGTCAAACCAGCCCCGCGCCGCAACAAAGCGCAGGCACCCCCGCGCCCAAGCCCGTCATCCGCGACTGGGCTGCGATCTGAGCCTGATCCGCCTCTTGGCAAGAGCGGGGGCCAGCCGCTAGGCTGACCTCCTGTATTTCCGGGGCCGCTCCATGACTGCCATCTCTTCCATCCGCAACCTTGGACCGGCCAGCGAGGCCCAGTTCGCCACGGCGGGCATCACCAGTGCCGAAGAACTGCAGGAGATCGGCGCCGAAGAAGCCTATCGTCGCTGCCTCCTGACCGGCACCGCACCGCATTTCATTGGCTATTACGTGCTGGTGATGGCGCTGCAGGGTCGCCCGTGGAACGACTGCAAGGGCGAAGAGAAGAAAGCCCTGCGTCTCCGCTTCGACGCGCTGGTGGCACAAACCCATGCAAAAGGCCGCTCCGAACTGGAAGCGGCCTTGGATTTTTTCGGGGTGGTCAAAGGCTGAAGATCAGCCGACCAGTTCAAGGCCCGAGAAGAAATAGGCGATCTCACGCGCCGCAGCTTCGGCCGAGTCAGAGCCGTGGACCGAGTTTTCGCCCTTGGACAAAGCGAAATCCTTGCGGATCGTGCCTTCGGCAGCAGCGGCCGGATCGGTGGCGCCCATGACTTCGCGGTTCTTCAGAATGGCGTTCTCGCCTTCCAGAACCTGCACGACGACCGGTTCCGAGGCCATGAAGGCCACCAGTTCACCATAAAAGCCACGCCCCTTGTGCTCGGCATAGAACGCGCCCGCCTGCGCCGCGGTCAGGTGGATGCGCTTGGACGCTGCAACGCGCAGGCCAGCATCCTCGAACTTGGCAACGATCTTGCCGGTCAGGTTGCGACGGGTGGCATCGGGCTTGATGATGGAAAGCGTGCGTTCAGTGGCCATGTCTTGACTCCAAAGGACAGGGCGCAGAACCTCTGTTCCGCGCCGGGAAGGATGGCCGCGCCTCTAGCATGGCGGCCCTTCCTTGAAAAGCAGCAATCCCGCGCGCAAGATCAGATTGCAGGAGGACCCTATGAGCAAACCACCCTTCACCCTCGTCGGGCTGGACCATGTCGTCTTCCTCGTCGATGACATGGCCCGCGCGATGACATTCTACGCCGAGGTGCTGGGGGCCGTCCCGGGTTACACCTACCCCGCGCTGGGGATGGAGCAGGTCTGGTGCGGCGCCGCCCTGATCGTGCTGTGGGACACGACCCATCCCGGTGCCGCCGGGGCGATCCCGCCCGTGGCCGGCGGCCGCAACGTCGACCATGTCTGCATCGCCACCTCGCCCTTCGCCCATGACGCCATGCGCGCCCATCTGGCGGCCCATGGCGTGACCATAGAGCGCGAGGCCATGCACGGCGGCGCACGGGGCATGGGCCACAGCTTCTACATCCGCGACCCCTTCGGCAACAAGCTGGAGATCAAGGGTCCCGCCGAATACCCGGACGGCCGCGCCGTCTGACATCTCGGGTAACATGGGCATATTGCCCATCCCACCCAGCCCCACTCTATAGCCCTCTGCCACAGCCGCAACCCATCTGCCCCCGCCGTCCGCCTTCGCCCCCCATGCGCAAACTTTGCGCCAGGCTCGGCATCGGACATCCTCCGTTTCCGGATCGTCCGAGGCGGTGTCGTACGACCCAAGCGCACTGGGCAAAGAGGCGCTTCCTTCCTCTCGCTCTCTGCAGATATCCCGCAGGGAGGGGTCTGGAGAGGGGCGCGACGTCCCTCCCCAGCCGGGGCCGCCGCGCGCTTTCCCGCCCTTCCCGCTTGACCGCAGCCTCAAGGTCAGGCAAGGCCCTCCCCATGCTGAAAATCGAGAACATCACCTATTCCGTCGAAGGCCGCCCCCTGTTCGAGGGCGCCTCCGCCACGATTCCCACCGGCCACAAGGTTGGCATCGTCGGGCGCAACGGCGCGGGCAAGACCACGCTGTTCCGGATCATCAAGGGCGAACTGGCGCTGGAGGGTGGCGCCATCTCGATGCCCAACCGCGCCCGGATCGGCGGCGTTGCACAGGAAGTGCCGGGCTCGGATGTCTCGCTGATCGACACGGTTCTGTCCGCCGATACCGAACGCGCCGCCTTGATGCTGGAGGCCGAGACAGCCCATGACGCCAACCGCATCGCCGATATCCAGTCCCGCCTGAACGACATCGACGCCTGGAGCGCCGAGGCCCGCGCCGCCTCGATCCTGCGCGGCCTTGGCTTTGAACCCGAGGCGCAGCGGCGGCCTTGTTCGGATTTCTCCGGCGGCTGGCGGATGCGGGTGGCCTTGGCAGGGGTACTTTTCTCGCAGCCCGATTACCTCCTGCTCGACGAACCGACCAACTACCTCGACCTTGAGGGTGCCCTGTGGCTGGAAAGCTATCTGCAGAAATACCCCCACACTGTGATCATCATCAGCCACGACCGCGGCCTGCTAAACAGGGCCGTGGGCGCAATCCTGCACCTCGACAACAAGAAACTGACGCTGTGGAACGGCCCCTATGACCAGTTCGCCCGCCAACTGGCCGAACGCCGCGCCAATCAGGCTGCCGAGGCGCGCAAGCAGGACACCCGCCGCGCCCATCTGCAAAGCTTCGTCGACCGCTTCAAGGCCAAGGCCTCCAAGGCCGCGCAGGCCCAGTCGCGCGTCAAGATGCTGGAAAAGATGACGCTGATCACGCCGCCCGAAGAGGCCAAGGCCGTGGTCTTCACCTTCCCGGAACCCGAAGAACTCGCCCCGCCGATCATCAACATGGACGCCTGTGCGGTGGGCTATGGCGGGCCTCCGATCCTGAAAAAGCTGAACCTGCGGATCGATCAGGACGACCGGATTGCCCTTCTGGGGCGCAACGGTCAGGGCAAATCGACCCTGTCCAAGCTGCTGGCCGGCAAGCTGGAGGCGCAGGACGGCAAGATCACCCGCTCCTCCAAGCTGCGGATCGGCTACTTCGCCCAGCATCAGGTCGATGAACTGCACATCGACGAGACCCCCCTGCAGCACATCCAGCGCGTCAAGCCGCTGGAGCAGCAGGCGCGGCTCCGGGCGCGGCTTGCAGGCTTCGGCCTTGGCCCCGATCAGGCCGAAACCGCCGTGGGACGCCTGTCAGGTGGCCAGAAAGCGCGCCTGTCGCTCTTGCTGGCGACCATTGAAGCCCCGCACCTTCTGATCCTCGACGAACCGACCAACCACCTGGACATCGAAAGTCGCGAGGCTTTGGTGGAGGCCCTGACCCAGTACAAGGGCGCCGTCGTCCTCGTCAGCCACGACATGCACTTGCTTGGACTGGTGGCGGACCGCCTCTGGCTGGTCAAGAATGGCGCGGTCACCCCCTATACCGACGACCTTGAAGCCTATCGCAAGCAGCTTCTTGCGGGTGATGAAGGCGAAAAGACCGCCGCCAAACCGGTCGACAAGCCCAAGAAACTGTCGCGCGACGAAGTCGCGGCCCTGCGCACCGAGGTCCGCAAATGCGAAGAGCGCCTCGCCAAGCTCAACGACATGCGCGACAAGCTGGCCAAGAAACTGGCCGACCCCGAACTGTACGAAGCCGCCCGCATTGGCGAGTTGGAAACCTGGAACAAGAAATACGCCGAGGTGATGGACGCCCTCGACCGTGCCGAAGCCATGTGGTTGCAGGCCTCCGAAAAGCTTGAGACGGCTCAGGCGGCGTGAGGGCGAGCCCGGGCGGTTCGGACCCCGCCCTCGGCTCGAAACCGGTCAGGGTGCTAGTTCGCCGGGCTCGGGATCAGCGTGTATCTGAGACTGCCGTTTTCAGCGGTGTCGACCCTGTAATTTTCGGTCACGCAGCCCGTGCCGTCGTCGGAATTTGACAGATATCCCGTCAGAGAAAATGGCGGAGTCCCATCCGCCGAATAGGTCTCCACCGAGGAATTGCAGGCGCCGTTCGAGTTATCCACCATGATCTGGCGCTGGGTCAGATTGAACGCAGTCAGCGAGTCGATTTTCGAAAACACCGCTGGATTTGCCGTGCCATAGCGCAGGTCGATGCCCGAGACGCCCGCCCCCGACGGGTCCTCGTCTGGCGCCAGCCAGTAGACTGAATACGTGTTGCCGCCGCGTTGGCCCGCGCCTTTGTGGGCAATCACCACCTCCGGGTTTCCGTCAAAGTCGAGATCCTGCAGATCGATGGGACTCTCTCCAAGGGAAAGACAGGTGTCGTTGGACTCCCAACACTTTCCCTGCACAGCCCTGTCCTGGTCCGAGTAGGGCAGGTGCAGCAGGTCTTGCGCGGTCGGGACCGGGATTTCCCCCGTGCCGCTTCCCGCAAAGGCTGGATCCAACAAGGACACCGCATTTTCGGACACTTCGATGATCTTGCCCGAGGCCAAGTCACGCAATCGGAAAAGCGCGGGGCCGCTTGGGACCGACTCTTCTGACGCGTGGGGAAACCAGAGCCCGGAAATCTGATACCCCCCGATCGGGTTGTCGAATTGGAAGGGGACAGGATCCGTTCCTGCCGGAAGCGGTATCTCTTCCGAACCGTCTGCCGCCCCAAGCGCGGCCATACGGTCCTGATAGGCGGTCTGGATGCAGTCCAGATCGGCCCTGCAGGCATTGCGCTTGGCGAGGAAGCGCCGTTGGGCTTTTCTGATCTGCGCATGACCGGCCGCATCGGCCGACCCAAGAGCTTGCTGATAGGCGCCATCCAGTGCGACGTCGGCCCTCGAAAGCGCGGGATCATCGCAGATGGCGCGCTCGGTCGCAGACAGGGCACCGGAACAGTCAAACGCCGGACCCTCCGTCGTTTGTCCATGGGCGGATGTCGCGGCCATGGCCAGCACCACGACGGTCGCGCGGACCGCGGCAGAGAGCCTTTGTCTGGGTCTTTTGATCAGTCTGCGGTGAACGGGCAAAGCCTTGAGTCCCTCATGCGGAAAACTGTTTCAACAGGTCGCCGGATTTCGGGCCTTCGTCAAGCCTCGCCCTGTGGTCCCGTCTCGCGCCCGTCGCTGCCCCCGTCACGGTCTGGGATTGACCACAGCCGTCAAACCCGAAACTGTGCTGCCATGAGCCCCTTCCTGATCACCGCCTTTGCGACCCTGTTCGTCGTCATCGACCCGCCCGGGTTGGTGCCGATGTATATTGCGCTGACGCAAGGCATGGAGCCGTCGCGGCGGACCGCCATGGCGCGGCGGGCCTGTATCATTGCCTTTGTTCTGCTGACGCTCTTCGGGCTGTTCGGCGAGGTCTTGCTGACCTTCATCGGCATCTCCATGCCTGCCTTCCGGATCGCGGGCGGCCTGCTGTTGTTTCTGACCGCCATCGACATGTTGTTCGAGCGTCGCACCAAGCAGCGCGAGGGCGAACATGCCGATCCTGATCATGACCCCTCGGTCTTCCCTCTGGCGACGCCGCTGATCGCCGGGCCGGGGGCGATTGCCTCGATGATCCTCCTGATGGGGCAAGCCGGGCCGCGCTGGGTGGCCAAGCTGGAGGTTCTGGGGCTGCTGGGTGGCATGATCGCCATAACCTTCCTGTTTCTGCTGGCCGCACCCCCGATTGAAAAGCTGCTGGGCCGGACCGGGACGATCGTGATCACCCGGCTTCTGGGGATGCTGCTGGCCGCCTTGGCGGCGCAGTTCGTGATCGACGGAATCAAGGGCGCGGGCCTGATGCATTTCGGGCTGGTGAGCAATGCCGGACGATAACACGATGCGGCTGGTCTATGTCGGGCTGCTGGTCCTGGCCCTGTCCGGCTGGGGCCTTCTGGAGTTGCGCCGGAACTTTGGCCGGACGCTGAAGATGGTCGCGGCTTGGGTGATGATCCTTGTCGGCCTGATGGCGGTCTATGGCCTGTGGGGCGACATGCAGCGCGGCATGCGGCCCGCGCAAACTGAGGGCACGGCTGAGGTGACCCTGCCCCGCGCGCAGGACGGCCATTATTACGCGCAGGTCGCGGTGGGCGGCACGGTGCTGACCTTCATGGTCGACACCGGCGCATCCGATGTGGTGCTGACGCCGTCGGACGCGCGCAAGGTGGGAATCGCGCCGGGATCGCTGGTCTATATCGGGCAGGCCGCCACCGCCAATGGCATGGTGCGCACGGCACAGGTGACCCTGCCCAATGTCAGCTTTGGCCCCTTCCAGGACGAGACCTTGCACGCCTCGGTCAACGAGGCGCCGATGGACATCTCCTTGCTGGGCATGTCCTATCTGGGACAGTTCCAGATCACGATCGCCGGAAATCAGATGGTCCTGCGCCGGTAAGGGTCGATCCGTTTCGATGGGCAACCAGCCGGGGAGCCGAAGACAATCGTGTCAGGGCGTCAGCAGCCAATCCCGCACCGAGGCCAGCACGGGCCGGAAATAGGCGATGATCCTTCCTTCGGGCGCGGCGGAAGCCGCCTCGGCCCAGGGTGCCACGCCATGCAGGGTCAGGCGGTGCAGCAGGGTCGCCTCGCCGGGACGGGTGGGCAGTTCGACACGGGCGCAGGTGTCGAAAACCTGACGGCGGGCTCCGGTATAGGCATCGGTGAGGTCGATCTCGCCCCAGGTCGCGGCGGGATGCGGCGACAGGGCGGCCAGCAAAGCGCCACGCAAAACCTCATGGCTGCCCTGCCACGCGACCAGTGGAGAGCCGCCGCTTTGGTTCAGCGCAACCCCCAGAATCCAGCCATGAGGCTCTTTCACCATGCGCTGGCGGTCGGGGCCCACCGGCAGCAGACCGTCCAGATGCGCGGCATCGCGGTTGCGGCGGAACGCGAAGGCCTGCGCGGATTCGTCTGGTGACGGTTGCGGATAGCCGGGAAAGACCGTGGAAAGCTGCGCCCGGTGCAGGGGTTCGGGTGTCAGTCCCAGATCGGCCCACGGCAGGTCCACACCCCCTATGCGGCCCGCAGAATCATTGGGCAGCAGGTCCAGCCCCACGGCCCATGTCCCGCCACAGCGCAAAGGCTCGTCTGACGCCGTAAGGGCGGCCCGAGCCTGCGGCAGGGCTGCGGCAGCCCAGGCGGCAAGCTGCACCGAGGGCCCTATGCGGCGCCAGCCCGTCACCAGCCGACCGCCTTCCTCAGCATGTTGGCGCCCACGATGGTGATGAAGATCGCAAAGGCCCGCTTCAAGGGCTTGGGGTCCATCGCATGGGCTAGCCTTACGCCGTAAGGTGTCGTCAGCAGGGTCATGGGGATGATCACGAGAAAGGCCGGAATACTCACCGCGCCCACCGACAAGGGCGGCGCGTCCGGCACTGACAGGAACAGAAAGCCGATCAGCGACGGCACCGAGATCAGCACGCCAAAGCCCGAGGCCGTCGCCACCGCCCGATGGATCGGCAGGCCATAAAGCGTCATCAGCGGCACGCCGAAGGTGCCTCCTCCGATGCCCATCAGGGTCGAGAAGAAGGCCAGCACGGTGGCTTCCACCCCGCGCACCGGGTTCTGCGGCATCTGGGCGGCCAGCCGCCACTCGGCGCGGCCAAAGGCCATGTAGAGCCCGGCAATCATCGCCAAAGCCCCGAAGATCGCCTTCAGCGCCGTGGTCGACAGGTAATACGCTGCCACCACCCCAAGCATTGAGCCCAAGACCAAAAACGGCGCCCAGCTTTTCAGAATGCCCCAGTCCACCGCACCCTTCTTGTTGTGCAACAGGACCGAACGGACCGAGGTCACGACGATCGTTGCCGCCGAAGTGCCGATGCAGACCTGCATCAGGTGGTCCGAGGCAAAGCCCAACTGGCCGAACAGGTAAAAGAACGCGGGCACCAGCACGATGCCGCCGCCCACCCCCAACAGGCCCGCGATGACCCCGGTGGCCGCCCCGATTGCCAGCAACAGCGCCAGCATCGGCAGGAAAGTCGCATAGTCCATCGTCGCCCCGCCCCAAATTTCGCAAATTTTCTCCAGACTAGCCGTGCCGCGGCAGAAGGACCAGAGCGTGGGTTGCCCTGCCCCACCTCAGGCGCTACCTGTGCCTTCATCCGCGCGAAAGGTTGATCCATGTCCGGCTCTCTGGCCCGCCCTGCCCTGATTCTGGGGCTTCTCTCCTGCATCGGTCCTTTTGCGATCGACATGTATCTGCCTGCGATGCCGGTGATCGGCGACAGCCTTGGTGTCTCGCCGATGATCATGCAAAGCACGATCACCGCCTATTTCGCGTCCTTCGGCATCGCGCAGATGTTCTACGGGCCCTGGGCTGACCAATCGGGCCGCAAGCTGCCGCTCTATGCCGGGATCGGCATGTTCATCCTCGGCACGATCCTGTGCATGACGGCCACCTCGGCCACCGGCCTGATCGCCGGCCGCTTCGTGCAAGGCATGGGCGGGGCGGCCTTGGGCGTCGTCCCCCGTGCGATCGTGCGGGACATGATGACCGGGGCCGAGGCGACCAACATGATGGCCAAGATCATGCTGACCTTCTCGGTTTCGCCCATGCTGGCCCCCCTCGTGGGCACGGCGCTGATGGTCATCACCGGCTGGCGCGGGATTTTCGCAACCCTTCTGGTGGCAGCGCTGGCCAGCCTCGCCCTTCTGGCCTGGGCGCAGCCCGAGACCCTCGCCCCGGAAAACCGACGTCCCTTCAAGATGAGTTTCCTGCTGAAAGGCTGTGCCGAGTTGTTCGTCGACAAGACCTTCCTTCTGCTGACCTTCATCGGCGCTTTCGGCTTTGGCAGCTTCTTCATTTTCCTCGCTTCGGCGTCCTACGTCTACCAGCAGGGTTTCGGCCTCTCCTCGACCGGCTTCTCGCTGGCCTTCGCCGTCAATGCGATTGCCTTCATCGGGGCAAGCCAGGGGGCCAGCCGCGCCACGGTGCGCTTTGGCAACATGCCGGTGCTGATCTGGGCCAGCACGGGGTTTGCGCTGGCGACCGGAGGGCTCTTCGTGCTGGCGCTGATGGGTCTTGTTAACCTCTGGGTCTGCATGGTCGGTCTGGCGTTGGGCAATGCCTGCCTCGGCCTGATCGTGCCGGCCACGATGGTCATGGCGCTGGATGATCAGGGCGACAAGGCGGGACTGGCCTCCTCGCTCGGCGGCACGCTGCAGATGCTGGCGGGCGGCGTGATGGTCGTGGCGCTTGGACCATGGTTGGGCGCCAGCCCGACGCCGATGATCGGCGGCATCGCCTTTGCCGCGCTTGTCACGCTGATCCTGACGCTGCTGGTCCCGAAACCTCAGGCGGCCGAGCGCACCCCGGCCTGAACCTGCGCCAAGGCCTCCAGCACCAGATCCGTCCCGGCCCCGGGGCGGTTCGCGCCTTCCGACAGCACGCGCCGCCAGCCCCGCGCCCCCGGACGCCCGGTGAACAGACCCAGCATGTGCCGGGTGATCTGATGCAGCCGCCCGCCCTGCGCCAGATGCGCCTCGACGTAAGGCAGCATGGCGGTGACGACCCCAAAAGCATCGGGCGCGAAGTCCTCGCCCCACAAGGCATCCGCCCCGATCAGGACCGAGGCCGGATCATGGTAAGCCGCCCGCCCGATCATCACCCCGTCAAGCCCCTGATCCAGCAGAGCCTGCACCTGCGCCAGGGCTGTCACCCCGCCGTTCAGGCAGATCGTCAGTTCCGGAAACTGCCGCTTCATTGTCAGCACCAAAGCGTAATCCAGCGGCGGTATTTCCCGGTTTTCCTTGGGCGATAGCCCCTGCAACCACGCCTTGCGGGCGTGGATGATGAAATGGCGCACGCCCGCGCTGGCCACGGTTTCCAGAAACCGCGGCAGCACTTCGGCGGGGTCTTGATCATCCACCCCGATCCGGCATTTCACTGTGACCGGAGCCGCAGTCTCGCCCTGCATCGCCGCAACGCATTCGGCCACCAAGGCGGGCCGCTCCATAAGCACCGCGCCAAAGCACCCCGACTGCACCCTGTCCGAGGGGCAACCGCAGTTGAGGTTGACCTCGTCATAGCCGTAAGGCCCCGAGGCCTTGACCGCCGCCGCCAATTCCGCAGGAACAGACCCACCAAGCTGCAGCGCCAACGGATGCTCCCCATCCGAAAACCCCAGCAACCGCTCCCGGTCGCCATGCACCACGGCGGGCGCGGTGACCATCTCGGTGTAAAGCATCGCCCGCCGGGTCATATGCCGGTGAAATACCCGGCAATGGCGATCGGTCCAGTCCATCATCGGGGCGACGCTGAGGCGGTGTGGCCCGAGGGGCTGGACCGCTGGCCGCGGTGGCAGGGGAGTGTCGCCCGTCACGTCTGGAATTCCTTGCGGCATCAGCGCCGGCGGATCCCATAGCGCAAAACGCCTGCCACGTCCAGAAAGCGGCTACCGGACCGTCACCCCGTCCGCCGTGGCCACGCTCAGCCGGATGAAGTTCAGCGCCCGCGCCCGGTTGGCATCGGCAAGCGCGGCGCGGGCATCCAGCAGGGTGCGCTCGGCCTCCAGCACGGACAGGAAATCCCCCTGTCCGATCTGGAAGCTGGACCGCGCAAGGTCCAGCGTCTGCACCGATATGCTCATCAGCCGCTCTTGTGCCGCCATGTTGCGGCCATCGCGGCCATAGGCCGCCAAGGCGTTCTGGATCTCCTCCACCGCGTTCAGGACGGCCGCCTGCCAGGCCAACTGCGCCTGCGCGGCCCGCGATTGCGCGGCAGAGATGTTGTTCCTCACCTTGCCCCCGGTGAACAACGGCAGGTTCAGCGAGGGCCCGAAGGACTGGACCGTGGTCGCCTTTCCTCCCGCCAGCCCCGAGGCGGTGATCGTGCCGCCCAGGGTCAGGGTCGGGTACAGATCGGCCCGCGCCACCCCGACCGCCGCATAGGCCGAGGCCAGACCGCGCTCGGCCACGATCACATCGGGCCTTTGGCGCAGCACATCGGCCGGCACGCCGACCGAAGCGCGGAAATGCGGCACCGGCTGGCCGCCGCGCCGCAACACCCCCGCCAAGGCCGCCGAGCCTTGCCCGGTCAGCGTCGCCAGCCGGTTCAGCGCCTGCGCATAGCCCACCTCCAGTGCAGGCATCTGCGCATCGGCGATGGCGATCAGTTGGTCGGCCCGCAAGGTGTCCAGCTTGGTGGAAGCTCCCGCCGTGAAGGCGCTTTGCACCAGATCGGCGGTCTTCCTGCGGCTGGTCAGGCTTTCCCGCGTCAGGGCCATGCGGGCCTGATAATAGCGCAGGTCGACATAGGCGCTGGCAACCTCGCCCGCCAAGGCAATCCGCGCCACATCGGCCGAGGCATAGGCGGCGTCCAGTTGCGCATGCGATCCTGCCTTGGCCGAGGCGACCCGACCGAACAGGTCCAGCATCCATGACAGATTGGTGCTTGCCGCCTCCACCGTGACCGAGGCGCCGCCGGACGGGTCGGTCATCCCGGCATTGGCCGACAGGCCGATCTGAGGCTGGCCACTGGCGGCGGCAATCCCGGCATTGGCCATGGCCTCCTTGATCCGCTCCACCGCCTGCAAGACCGTCAGGTTTTGCGCCAGCCCCAAGGCCACCAACTGGTCCAGCGCGGGGTCGCGAAACGCACTCCACCACTGCGGGTTGGTCGTTGCCTGGGCCGCAGCACCGGCCCCGTCAAAGGCCGCGGGCGCCACCAGCGCGGGGACCTGATAGGGCGTGACCGCGCAAGAGGCCAGCAGCGATGCCACAAGCAAAGACAACGCCACGGGTTTTGCAGACCATGCGGCGGCGACAGGACGGCTTGGGTTTCTCACGATGGGGACACTCGATCTATGGCGGGACTTCGGAAAGGTCGGCAAGGCAAAGCCTCCGCCGGCACCACAACGGCGCAGGTGGATTTTTGGTTCCCGCAGGTTGCGAAATCAAGCCCCGCGCGACCGCAGAGCGTCGGTCAGCGCCGCCTGTAATCGATCCGCCGCGCCAGCCAGCATCCCAGCGTCAGGCCCGCGACCGCGCCAGAGCCATCCCGGCGCACCTGGACCGTCCAGTCGCCCGGCGGCGACGAATCCATCGACCGCCGTGTCGGGATCACCCACAGGTCATCGGCCACCGGATGCATCCGCTCCATCGGACCTGCGCCCAGCATCCCGTCGAATCCGGCATAGGTGCCGCCATCGCGGCTGACGACGATCAGGCTCGCCTCCAGTTCATCAGTCCAGTAGCTGCCCGTCAAAATGGCGGCATCGGCCTGCGCCACCGGGTCCAAAGGCCGGGGCGTGACGGTGAGCGCCTCGGCGGGACGCCACATCGTCAATCCGCCGGGTCCGCGCTCAAGGCTGACGCCACCGCCCCGCGCCACACCATCTGCCCCAAGCGTCAGGCGGGCCGAGGTCGTGGCGTAATGCAGCCGGATCGCCCCGGCCTCGGGTTGGGTGCGCAGCACCAGCCCCTGCGCCGCGTCCAGCCAAAGGCCCCGCCAGTCGGCCTGCGGCACCAGTCCGGCCTCGGGCTTGAAGCCCAGAGCGGTTTCCACCAAGCCATAGGCCGCCGCATGGGCATCGGCCTCGTGGTTGAACATCACCACCACCGATAGGCGCTCTTCGGCCACATGCAGCCGGTGCGCCCGGAAGCCGCGCAACGCGCCGCCATGGCCGGTGGTCTTGCGGCCCGCCACCACGTCATGCTTCAGCCCGAAGCCATAGCTGGCAGCAGAGCCATCCTTGAAGGTTGGCGGGACCGCAAGCCGGTTGTAAATCCCTTGGCGGTCGTCGCGCGTGGCGTCGATGAAGGCCTCCCACGCCAGCATATCGTCCAGCGAGGCGGCAATCCCCGCGTCACCGATCCAGTAAATCCCGTTGTCGGCAGGCAGGTAGCCCACATCGTCATTGCCCTCATAGCCGACCACGCCATCGACCGGCTGGCGCGTATCGGCCTGCAGCACGGCGGTCGTCATCCGCGCCGGACCGAACAGCCGTTCGGCATAAAGCGCAGCCAAGGGTCGGCCCGTGGTGGACTCGATCAATTCCGAAAGGATGCGATAGTTGCCATTGCAGTAGGAATACGACGTGCCCGGCGCAAAATGCCCCGTCTTCATCCGCGCCAGCAGCGGCAAGGCATCGTCCCGGCCAAAGGTCTGCTCGGGTCTTGCCCCCTGCAGCACGGTCAGCGCCCAGTAATCGCGCAGGCCGGATTGGTTGTCGGCCAGTTGCTGCACCGAAGGCAAGGGGCTGATCAGGTTCGGCAGATACTCCGCCACCCGTCCGTCCAGTGCCGCGATATCCGCCACCTGATCCAGCAGCACCGCGCAGGTGAACTGCTTGGAGATCGAGCAGATCGGCAACCGCGTCGTGGCCGCCATCGACAGGCGCGCATAGGTGTCAGCATAGCCCCAGGCCCGCCTCGCGATCACCCTGCCGTCCTTGACGATACCGGCCACACCACCCGGCCCCCTGTACTGCTGCGCCAGCCCGTCCAATGCCTGCGTCAGCGCCGCCACGTCAAGATTGCCCATCCCAGCCTCCCGGTTTTGGCCAGACACTGGCCTGCCGGCCCCCGGTGGGCAAGGGCCCATACGCCGCCCCGCGCCAAGGCCATCCCCGCCATCCGCTTAAGCCGTCGTTAAAGTCTTTGCCCTAAACCAGCGCCAGCGACAGGGCGAATGACAGGCGGGGCTATGGTCAGTCCGGACGAGACAGGGGCGGTTCAACCCGGCGAAGAGGTGCCCTTTGGCGTGGAAGAGCTGTTTTATTCCCGCACCGACCGGCGCGGGCTGATTCTGGCGGGCAATCCGGTGTTCCGCCGGGTGGCGGGCTACGGTTGGGCCCAGCTGATCGGCGCGCCGCACCGCATCGTGCGCCATCCCGTCACGCCAAAAGCCGTCTTCCGCATCCTGTGGCAAACCCTCCAACAGGACGAACCCGCCGTCGCCTACGTCTGCAACCGCGCAGCGGACGGGCGGCCCTACTGGGTGCTGGCGACCATCCTGCCCTTCAGCGACACCTATCTGTCCGTCCGCATCAAACCGACCTCGGGCCTCTTGGCCAAGGTGAAGGACCTTTATGCACAACTCTCCCAGGCCGAACGGGACGGGCTCGGCATCGACGCCTCGGTCGACCGCCTGCTGGCCACGCTGCGCGAGGCGGGCTTTCCCGACCACCGCGCCTTCATGCGCCATGCGCTGGCGCAGGAGACCTCCGCCCGCGCGGCAGCCCTGAACGCCCGCACCACGATGGAAGAGGTCGGGCGCATCCGCAAAGGCCTGTCCGATGTCATCGCCGAGCAAGAGGCGCTGGTCGGCGATTTCGAACGCCTGCGGATCCTGCCCACCAACATGCGCATCCTCGCCTCGCGGCTGGAACCGACCGGCGGGCCGGTGGGGGCGATTTCCGACATCTACCTGACAATCTCCGCCGATATCTTCAGCAAGGTCGGCGCCTTCTCACGCGGCGACGCCTCGCTCTGCCAGCGCATGTCGGCGTCCTTTGAAAAGGCGATGTTCCTGATGACCTGCGCGCAGCTTCAGGCCGAGGTGGCGGGCACCGCCCGGCCCGAGGACATGGCAGGCTCTGGCATCGATTGCGCGGCAGAGGTGGCCTGTCTGGGCCGGCTGGGCTCCAGCTACCGCGCCCTTGCGGCGCATGCCATGGAAGATGCCATGACGCTGGCCGCCAAGATCGCCGAAGCCAGTGTCGATCTGAAACGCGCCATGCTGAGCCTTGAGACGATCACCGTGATGGGCCGGGTGGAAAGTGCGCGGATCGGCGCGGAAGGCATGCGGATCAACGCCACGATCAACCAGTTGCACGAGGGCAATCTGGTGATCTCGCGCCTTCTGGGCGTCATCACCGAACTTTCGGGCACGATCAACTCCGGCATGCGCAGCCTGCGCGGCACCTACCTGTCCGACCTGAACGACAGGTCGGCCCCGCAAGGCTGAAGCGCGTCGGCCCGCGCCCTTGCCGCGTCGCCCGGCCCGGCGACCAGCCCCGTCCTGCAACGGTCCCTGTTGTCAGGCTGCCGCGCCATCGCTAATCTTGCCGCCAAAGCGCCCGCGCGCCAAGCCCGCCCCATGGTGCCGCTGCCCCGCAATACCCGTCGCGAAAACCGCCAGCCCGAACGTCGCCCGTCTGCACACTTCCAAGCCGCATGTGCCCAGCCCCAAACACCCCCGCCGCACAAGACCCGTGCCCCGCACTCCAACTGCCGGCGGTGCCAGACCCCAATACCGCCCTTCGTCAAATGGGACGCACCATGACCCGCGCCACACTGTATTACTCGCCCAACCTCAACCCCCGGCTCTGCGTCGCGGTGGCCCGTTATCTGCAAGCCGATCTGGACTATGTCAAAGCCAGTCCCTTCCATCCCAGGCAGCAAGAGGCCTTCCGTCGTCTCAACCCGATGACCCGCGTGCCCGTCCTGCAAGAGGCCGATGGCACCACCCTGTGGGAAACCGACGCCATCATCTGCCGCCTGTCGCGCCGCGCAGGCTCCGACCTCTGGCGGCAGGATGAGGAGCAGCCCGAGATGATCCGCTGGCTGTCCTGGACCGCCTATCACCTGATGCCGGCGGGCGATGTGCATTACTTCGAACGCATCGTGCGCCCGACCTTCTCGGATATCCCCGAACTGCCGCAGGTCATGGACATGACCCTGCAGCGGTTCATCGAATATGCCGGTGTGCTGGACGACTGGCTCAAGACCCGCGAATGGCTGGTGGGCACCCGCCTGTCCTATGCCGATTTCCGCGTGGCCACCCTGATGCCCTTCGCCCGACAGGCCCTGCTGCCCATCGACGATTTCCCCCAAGTGCTGCGCCACGCAGCACAACTTGATGCAGTGCCCTTCTGGCGCGACCCCTTCGCCGGTCTTTGAGCGGGCCTGCGCTTGCCCCCACAGCGGGCCTCGTCTATCAGGAGCAAAAGGGGAAAACATGCGCATTCTCATCACGAACGACGACGGCATCAACGCTCCCGGCCTCGCGGTTCTGGAGCGGATTGCCCTCGAGATTGCCGGACCGCAGGGCGAAGTCTGGGTGGTGGCCCCTGCCTTCGAACAATCCGGCGTGGGCCATTGCATCAGCTACACCCATCCGACGATGATCGCCGAACTGGGCCCGCGCCGCTTTGCCGCCGAAGGCTCGCCCGCAGATTGCGTTCTGGCCGGGCTCTACCATGTGATGAAGGATGGCAAGCCCGATCTGGTGCTGTCCGGCGTCAACCGGGGCAACAACTCGGGCGAGAACGTGCTGTATTCCGGTACGATCGGCGGCGCGATGGAAGCCGCCCTGCAAGGCATCAGATCGATCGCCCTGTCGCAGTTCTTCGGCCCCTTGAACGCCAAGCTGGACGAGCCCTTCGACGCCGCCGTCCAGCTGGGCGCGGGGCTGATCCGGCGGCTGCTCGACAAAGGCATCTGGGACGAGGAAGACTACCGCATCTTCTACAACGTCAACTTCCCCGCCCTGCCCGCGGCGCAGGTCAAGGGCATCAAGGTCGCCAATCAGGGCTTCCGCCGCTACACCGCCTTCTCGCTGGAGCCGCATGTCTCGCCGACCGGGCGGCAGTTCCTCTGGATCAAGGGCGGCGAACAGGGCCGCGCCACCCTGCCGGGGTCGGATATCACCGCCAATGTCGAAGGCTATATCTCGGTCACGCCCCTGCGCGCCGACCTGACCGCCCATGACCGCCTGTCCGAACTTGCAGCGGCCCTTGCATGAGCGAAGACACGCCACAGGATGACAGTGCGGCCGAGCGCCAGATGCGCTTTGTCTTCGCATTGCGCAGCCATGGCGTGACCGACACCCGCGTTCTGCAGGCGATGGAGCGGACGGACCGCGGCGCCTTCGTGCGCGGCCTGTTCGCCGCCCGTGCCTACGAGGATATGCCGCTGCCAATTTCCTGCGGCCAGACCATCAGCCAGCCTTCCGTCGTGGGCCTGATGACGCAGGCGCTGGACGTTCAGCCGCGCGACAAGGTGCTGGAGGTGGGGACCGGGTCCGGCTATCAGGCCGCCATCCTCAGCCATCTGTGCCGCAGGGTCTACACCGTCGACCGCCACCGCAGTCTGGTGCGCGAGGCGGCCGAAGTCTTCCGCGACCTTGGCCTTGTCAACATCACCGCCTTTGCCGCCGATGGCAGCTTCGGCTTGCCCGATCAGGCGCCGTTTGATCGCATTCTCGTGACGGCTGCGGCGGAAGACCCGCCGGGCCCGCTCTTGGCGCAGTTGAAGATCGGCGGTATCATGGTGCTGCCGGTGGGCCAGTCCGATGCGGTGCAAAGCCTGATCAAGGTGACGCGCCTGCAATCGGGCTATGACTACGAAGAACTGCGACCGGTGCGCTTCGTGCCGCTGGTCGAGGGTCTGGCAACGGAATGAGAGAATGGCCCCGGTCCTGCGGATCGGTCAAGGGCCCCGGATGAAGTTGGGTTGGGCGAAGAGCCAGACGGGTGGGATCAGGATGCGTTCTTTAAGAGGTTCTTTTTGCGCTTTTCCTTCAAGCGCCGTGACGGTCATGGCCGTGCTTTTGCTGTCGGCCTGCGCAAACACGAGCAATCTGGACTGGGACCTGCGCAACAACGCCGGGAACACCTCTGCGGCGGTGGAGCGGATGACGACGGCGCGGCCGTCGGCGGATGGCAACGGGGTGATCTCCTATCCCGGTTATCAGGTCGCGGTGGCGCGGCGCGGTGACACCGTGGCCTCGGTCGCCGCCCGTCTTGGCCTCGGCGCCGACCAGCTGGGCGCCTACAACGCCCTGCACCCCGACGACACCCTGCGTCAAGGCGAGATTTTGGCCCTGCCGGTCCGCGTCGCGGCTCAACCCGCCGCCTTGCCGGGCAGTGCGGGGGCGCTGATCCCTTATGGTCAGGGAACCGGCGGCACGGCGGGCGGCATCGATGTCGAGGCGATTGCCACCACCGCCATCGACCGCGCGGGCAGCGGCGGAACCGCCCAGACTGGCACCACGACCAAGGCGCTGCCCTTCTCCACCAAGGGCTCGGGCCCTGTGCCGGTACGCTATCAGGTCAAACGCGGCGAGACCGCCTTCACCATCGCCCGCCAGTTCAACATCTCGGCCAAGGCTTTGGCCGACTGGAACGGTCTTGGACCCGATCTTTCGGTGCGCGAAGGGCAATATCTGATCATCCCGACCGCCGCCGACACCACCCGTCCGTCTGACGCCGGAACAGTGGATACCACCTTGCCGGGCCAAGGCTCGCCCACGCCCGAGCCGCCCTCGGCCAAGCTGCCGCTGCCGACCGAAAAGACCGTGACGGCAGCCGAGGCGGCCAAACAGACGCCCGCAGCCCCTGATCTGGGCCCGCAGCGCACCACGGCCTCGGCTGCGGCGATGGCGATGCCGGTCGATGGCAAGATCCTGCGCAGCTATGACGGCAAGAGCAATCAGGGCATCGACATCGCCGCCTCCGCCGGCAGCGCCGTCCATGCCGCCCAGGACGGAACCGTGGCCGTCATCACCCATGACTCCGGCTCAGGCGCGCTGATCGTGATCGTCAAACACGCAGGCGGCCTTCTGACCGTCTATGCCGGGCTCGACAGCGCCGTCGTGGCCAAGGGCGCCTCGGTCAAGCGCGGCCAGACCATCGGCACCGTCAAATCCGGCAACCCGGCGCAATTGCACTTCGAAGTCCGACAAGGCCAGCAATCGGTCAATCCGCTGACCTATCTGCAATAACCACCACGGCCCGTTTCCCGGCAGCCGGGGGTTTCACACCCCCGGACCCCCGTGGGATATTTGGACCTAGATGAATTAAGGAACGCGTAACCGTGTTCATTCAGGCAGAACCATGCCTTGCGGTGACGCGCGATTGTGAATCCTCCAGTCGAGGATTTCCGCGCACAACGCCCGGCCCTGTCCGGGATCAAGACCGCGCCGGGCCGAAGGGCGCAGTGGGCCCCCACCGGGTCAGCCGCGCGGCGCGGAAACACGTTAAAGCGCTACGCCTTCGCGGGCCGCGAGGTCACAGAAGAATTGCCACGCCACCCGACCCGAGCGCGCGCCCCGAGTGGCCTGCCACTCGATGGCTTCCGCCCAAAGCCGGTCTGCGCTGATCTGCACGCCATGCGCCGCGCAGTAGCCGCGGATCATCGCAAGGTAGTCGTCCTGCGAGCAGGGGTGGAAGCCCAGCCAGAGGCCGAAGCGGTCCGACAGCGAGACCTTTTCCTCGACCGCCTCGCCGGGGTTGATGCCGGTCTGGCGTTCGTTCTCGATCATCTCGCGCGGCATCAGGTGGCGGCGGTTCGAGGTGGCGTAGAAAAGGACATTCTCCGGCCGTCCTTCGATGCCGCCATCCAGCACCGCTTTCAGCGATTTGTAGTGCTGGTCGTCGTTCGAGAAGGACAGGTCATCGCAGAACAGGATGAAGCGGCAGGGGGCGGCGCGCAGCTGGGAGAGCAGGCGTTGGACCGAAGGCAGGTCTTCGCGCGAGAGTTCGACGATCTTCAGATCCAGCCCCTCGCCCCGCACCTGAGCATGGATCGCCTTGACCAGCGAGCTTTTCCCCATGCCCCGCGCGCCCCAGAGCAGCGCGTTGTTGGCGGGAAGCCCGCGCGCGAAGTGGCGGGTGTTTTCCAGCAAAGTATCGCGGGAACGGTCGATGCCGACCAGAAGGCTCACATCGACGCGCGACACCTTGGCCACCGGCTCCAGCCGGTCGGGCGACGTGTGCCAGACGAAAGCCTCGGCCTTGGTGAAATCCGGCGCGGGCAGTGGCTGCGGCGCCAGTCTCTCCAGCGCCGCCGCGATGCGTTCAAGGTCGGTCATTCGTCCTCGGGCTCTTCCCAGGTGCCATCCAGCTTGGCTTGCTTTTCGGCCTGCTTTTCAAAGTAGACGATGATCCAGATCGAGACTTCATAGAGCGGGTAGATCACCGCAAAGAGGATCATCATCGAGGTGACATCGGGCGGGGCGATCATCGAGGACAGGATCATGATCCCCACAACCGCATATTTCCGCGTCGATTTCAGCCCCTTGGAGCCGATCAGCCCGGCCTTGCCCATCAGCGTCAACAAAACCGGAAGCTGGAAGCACAGGCCAAAGGCCATCAGGAACTGCATGGTCAGCGCAAAGAACGCCTCGACCGAGCCCTGGAACACCACGCCATGCGGCACCTGGGCCAGCGAGTTGGCGCTCTGCATCGCCCCCTTGAAGCTGTCCTGATAGCTCAGGAAGAAGTCGAAGGCGAAGGGCAGCACCACCAGATAGGCGAAGGCCCCACCAAGGCAGAACATGATGGGCGAGGCGAAGAGGAAAGGCAGAAACGCCATCTTCTCGTTTTTATAAAGCCCCGGGGCAATGAACCGCCACAGCTGCACCGCGATCACCGGGAAGGCCAGCACGAAGCCGCCCCACATTGCGATCTTGAGCGTGACGAAGAAGCCCTCCTGCACCTTGATCAGGACGAATTCGCATTCCTGATGCCGGGCGGCCAAAGCTTGACACATGGGCCGCGACAGGAAGGCGAAGACATAGCTCCACTCCACATAGCAGATCATGAAGGCCACCATATAGGCGACGATCGAGATCATGATCCGGTTGCGCAGTTCCTTCAGATGCTCGATCAGCGGGGCGGCGCTGCCGTCAAGGTTTTCGGTCTGGCTCATGCGTTGTCCGCCTTCTTCTTGCGCGTGGTCTTTTTGGGCGTCTCCGCATCGGCCTCATCCGCCGACTTGGCGGTTTCGGCCTTGGCTTTGGTCGTCCGCTTGGGCGGCGGCGCAGGTTCGGGCGCCGGTTCGACCGGATAAGTCCCGGCCTCGATCGCCTTCAGCTTTTCGGTCTGCTCGGCCAGAACCTTGGCGCGCAGGGCCTGCTTGTCATACAGCGCCTGGGTCGCCGGACCGTGGATCGTCGGCTCGGGCGCGGCGGTCGCCGCATCGGCCTCGGCAAGCGCGGCCAGATCGTCATCGACCTCTTCGTCGATAGCGGACGACGCTGCATCCCGGTCCGCGACCGAGGTCAAGCTCGAGGCAACCGGCGCCGGGGTCGCCGGCATCGGCGGCGGCACCAAGGTGCGCGCGGGCATTGTCGCAGCAGAGGTCACCGATGGCTTGGAGGCGTTCTTGATCGGGTCCCATTTCTCGAACTTGTCGGCTGCCTCGCGCACCTTGTCCAGACCCATCGACTTCATCGAGGTCGAGGTCTTCAGGTCGCGCGCCACGTCGCTGACCCCGGTGTCCTTGGCCGCCTGGTCCATGGCGCGCGAGAATTCGCGGCTCATCTGGCGCAGCTTGGCCGTGAACCGACCCAACTGGCGGAACATGTCGGGCAAGTCTTCGGGGCCAATGAAGATCAGCGCCACGATGCCGATGATGATAAGTTCAGGCCAATCAAATCCGAACATGATGGGTCAATCCGGGCCGGTTCAGGCCTGATCTTTTTGTTCGATCGGCGTCACGTCCTTGGCGGCAGGCGCGGCGGCGGCGGCGGCGGCCTCGTCCTTGGCAATATCGGCCTTGCCGTCATCAATGCCCTTCTTGAAAGCGTTGATGCCTTTGCCCACTTCTCCCATCAGGTTGGACACTTTGCCCTTGCCGAAAAGAACCAGAACGACGATGGCGATCACCAGAATGCCGATGGGCGAGGTCATATGCATGGAAAGCTCCTGTTGGCGCGGGATGCGCCTGTGCTGGGGGCCACTCTGCGGATAGGCCGGGCGAGAGCAAGGCGATGTTTGCGTCAAACCGCGCGGCGGCTTGCAAATGCGGCCACTTACCGACATAATTCTGTCAGTAGCCCGGAAACCGTGCCTCGGATTGCCGCAGATCATGCCCCGTTCCGACCGTCTCTTCGACCTGATCCAGATCCTGCGCGACGGCCGCCTGCACCGCGCCGCCGATCTGGCTGTGGCGCTTGACGTCTCGGTCCGCTCGATCTGGCGCGATATGGCCGTGCTGGCGGCCACCGGCATGCCGGTCGAGGGCGAGCGCGGCGTGGGCTATATCCTGCGCCAGCCCATCACCCTGCCACCGATGATGCTGCAGCCGTCCGAGATGATGGCCCTGCGCCAGGGCATCCGTCTGGTGGCGGCAGGTGCCGATCCGGCCCTTGCCACCGCCGCCCGCAGCCTTGCCGCCAAGATCGCCACCGTGGCCCCGGCCCCGCGCGGGGACGGCGAGGATCTCTTCACCGCGCGCAGCCCCGAACCGCAACGCGCCAGCCCGCAACTGCCGCTGCTGCGCAAGGCGATCCGGCAGGGCGAACGGCTGACCATCGCGCTCTTGGACGATCAAGGCCAGATGACCCAGCGCGACCTCCGCCCCCTGGCCCTGTCCTTGACCGAGGGCACCTGGGTTCTGGCCGCATGGGATGACCAGAAGGCCGGATTCGAGGACTTTCACCTTGACCGTCTGCTGGATGTGGTGCCGCGCGGGGAGACCTTCCCGCGCGAAGCGGGCAAGCGTCTGGCCGACTATCGCAAATGGCAAGCCGGCCTTTGAACCCACAAAACCCGGTTTGCGTAGAGACGCAAGAAAGACGGAAGGAAGACACAAGAAAGACCACCGGTTTTCGCAAAGTCTCACCAGAACCGGGCCTTGCAGGACGATCTTCAACCTGCCTCACGCCGGCCGATCTTCCGCGGGAAAGACAAAACACCTGTCGCGCCGGATCATCAGCCACAGCGCCGTGCCGAGCTTGGGCAGAAACACCCCCGGCACAGCAGCGGTCAGCCGCGAGCCGTCGAATTCCATCCGGAACTCCACAAGGCTTTCATAGCCCAGAAAGCGGGCGCGGGTGACGGTGCCGCGCGCCGCCGTGCCTTCCATCGGCGTGGGGTTCGGCCCGCGTCCCGCGCGGTCGAGGTCGATCTTCAGATGCTGCGGCCGGATCACGATATCGATCGCCGCGCCATCCGCTTGGCCCGGCGTCAGGAACGCGCCGAAGGGCGTCTCGGTCAAAGCCCCCCGTGACATCCCGCTGATCACATTGACATCGCTGAAGAAAGCCGCTGCCGCCCGGTCGACCGGCGCGTTGTAGATGTTGTAGGGCGCACCCCTCTGCACGATGACGCCCGCCCGCATCAGGGCAATCTCATCAGCCATCCGCATCGCCTCGTTCGGTTCATGCGTGACCAGCAGCACGGCGGCGCCCTCCTCTTTCAACAGGTCCAGCGTGGCATCCCGGATGCCATCGCGCAGCCGGTTGTCGAGGCCCGAGAAGGGCTCATCCATCAGCATGACCTTAGGCCTCGGCGCCAGGGCCCGCGCCAGCGCAACCCGCTGCTGTTCCCCCCCCGAAAGCTCATGCGGATGCTTCGAGCCGAAGCCGGAAAGGTTCACCTTTTCAAGCAGTTCCTCGACCCTTCTCATCCTCTCGGGCGCATCCCGTCGCAGGCCGAAGGCGATGTTGCCCGCCACGGTCAAATGCGGAAACAGGGCGAAATCCTGAAACATCAGCCCCACGCCGCGGGCTTCGGGCGGCACGGTGCGCCCCCGTCCAAAGACCTCGACCCCATCAATCAAAATCCGGCCCTGATCGGGATTTTCCACCCCCGCAATCATCCGCAGCGTCGTGGATTTGCCGCAGCCCGAAGGCCCCAGCAGGCAGGTCACCTGCCCGGCCTCCACCACCAAGGACAGGTCATCCACCACCCGCCGCCCGCCGTAAGCCCTTGAAATGGCTTGCACGACAAGGCGCGGAGCGGCGCGGGCCGACAGATCAGGCGACAAGGTCAAGGCAATTCCCTATGGTTTTCATCAGAAAAACCCCTATCAGTCCGCGCCTATCGCTGCAAGAACTCACCGCGCCAGCACCAGTTCGGCCTTAAGGCCGCCCAAAGCTTCACTTGTCCCCAAACGCAAGGTGCCGCCATGGGTTCGGGCAATGTCGGCGGCAATCGACAGGCCAAGGCCAACCCCGCCGCCCAGATTCGGGTCGCGCGCCGCATCCAGCCGGGTGAAGGGCAACAAGGCCTCTTCGCGCCGCGCTTCGGGGATGCCGGGGCCGTCATCCTCGACCACCAGCCGCAGGCTGCGCTCGGTCATATGGGCGCTGACCACCGCCCTTTTCCCGTAACGCACTGCATTTCCTATTAAATTGTCCAAGGCTCGCATCACTGCCTGGGGTCGCAGGCGCACCTGCCCGGCCCCGGCTCCCGGCCCCAAGGTCACCGCCAGCCCGCCGCGCCGCCCCTTGTCGACCACCTGCGCCACCAAGGCCGCCGGGTCGACCAGCGCGGTTTCCTCCATCGCATCGCCCCGCGCGAAGGCGAGGAATTCATTCACCAAGCGCTCCATGTCCTCGACATCGCCCAGCAAAGCCGCGGTTTCTTCATCCTCCGGCAGCATCGACAACCCCAGCTTCAGCCGCGTGAGGGGTGAGCGCAGGTCATGGCTGACCCCCGACAGCATCAGCGTGCGCTGCTCGATCTGCCGTTCGATCCTGGCGCGCATGTCCAGAAACGCCGTCCCCGCCGCCCGCACCTCGATGGCACCCCTTGGCTTGTAGGGCAGGTTCTGACCGCGCCCGAAGGCCTCCGCCGCCGCCGCCATCCTCGTGATCGGCACCAACTGATTGCGCAGAAACACAAAGGCCACCGCCGTCATCAGAACCGAGGCCAGCAGCATCACCACCAGCAGCTGATGCGGATTGCTGGCCGAAACCTGAAGCCGCGGCACCTGCGCCAGCATCGGGCCAAAGCGCGTGTCCAGCCACAGGTCGACCGCCCTCGGATTGGCCTGCAAATCCACCGCGATCAGCGCGGGCAGCGCATCATGCATGGTGGATCCCACCTCGCGCCCCGACAAATCCCAGGCATCGCGGCGGTCTTGCGTGGGCGGCGGCCCCGCAGCCGGCAGCGCCACCGCCATGCCAAGCCCCGTCCCGATGTTGTCCGCCCGCGCCTGCGCCGTGGCCAGACCGCCCGAGGCTTGCACCTCATTCAGCAGATACTGCACCTCGATCGACACGCCGCGCGACATCTGCCGCGTGACGCCATCGAAATGGCGCTGGATGAAGATGATCGAGACGACCAGCTGGATGGCCACCACGGGAGCGATCAGGATCAGCGCCGCCCGCCCGTAAAGGCTGCGCGGCAGGTAGGATTTGAGGCGGAATGTCATGGCCCTACCCTAGCCGCCCGGACCCGAGCTTGCAAAGCCCCGGGCGGGGCTCAGGCGGAAAACCGGGGGCCGCCGTCGCAATGATTTGACTTGAGGCCAAGTCCCCGGCACGCGATCCTGCCCATAATGCCCCGAAGGAACAGGCGCCGCCATGACCCCGATCCAGACCCTGCGCGCCACAAACCCTGGACCTTTCACCGGGACCGGCACGAACACCTATCTGCTGGGCCGGGATGCGCTGGTGATCGTCGACCCCGGCCCCGACCTGCCCGCCCACCTGCACGCGATCCAGACCGCACGGGCCGGCCGCCCGGTGGCAGCCATCCTTGTCACCCATGCCCATCTCGACCATTCCGCCCTCGCACCCCACCTGTCGCGTCTCACAAAAGCCCCCATTCTCGCTTTCGGAGCTGCCACCGCAGGCTTCAGCCCGCTGATGCAGAGCTTGGCTGCCGAGGGGCTGACGGGCGGCGAGGGCAGCGATATGGCCTTTGCCCCGGATCTGACCCTGACCGATGGCCAAGTCCTGCGCCTTGCCGATCTGGAGCTGCACGTGATCCACACCCCCGGTCACATGGCCAACCACATCAGCCTTGCCCTGGGCGACACGCTTCTCTCGGGCGATCACGTCATGGGCTGGTCCACCTCGATCGTCTCGCCGCCCGAGGGCGACATGGGCGCCTACATGGCCTCGCTGCGCAAACTGCAGGACCGGTCCTGGCAGCGCTTTCTGCCCGGCCACGGCGACCCGGTCGAGGCCCCCACCGCCCGTCTCTCCGACCTGATCGCCCATCGCCAGAACCGCGAGGGCCAGATCATCGCCTGCCTCGCCAGCCTTGGTCCGTCCACCCCCGAAGACCTCGCACGGCGCATCTACATCACGACGCCGCCCGCCCTGCTGCCCGCCGCCACCCGCAACGTGCTGGCCCATCTGATCGATCTGCAAGCCCGTGCTGTGGTCACGTCAGAACCCGGCCCCCTTGCCCAAACCCGCTTTCGCATCACCTGAGCCAAAGCCGAAGATCCCAAACGCAAAACCCGCAAGATGTGCCAAGACCACATTTTTCCACCTATCCCCCCTTGTCGCCCCCAGACACCCTTGTTATAGACCCCTCATGTTCGGGCGTAGCTCAGCGGTAGAGCAGCTGACTGTTAATCAGCTGGCCGTAGGTTCGATCCCTACCGCCCGAGCCAAATCTTCTAGAGATTTGAACATGATAGGGTGCCACGCAAGTGGCACCCTTCATCATTTTGTACGACCTTTGAGCTGCAAGTCGGGGCGGGTTACGCCAAGACGGTTCGGAAGAAGCCCAAATCGGAAAAGTGCGCCATCCGGCATCTGGACGCGCAACCCCACCGCGCGCCGGTGTGGTCCGGTGGCCCACGAAGGGAACTGCGCCGGGCCGGCCCTGCGATACACCCGAGCCAGATTGGCAACTTTGTCCCCAGCCGGACGACAGATGTCCTAACATAGGTTATGGCACGCGGCAGTCGGTCGGGGATTCTGTTTGCACACCACAGATCGAACAAGATCCATCGTGGCAGCTCGATTCTGGAGGGACCAAGGACCATGCAGCACAATCCGAACTCCGCCGCCATCGCCGCTTTCGACATTTGCGAATCGCTGCTTCTGGCGCTGGTCGATCACAAGGTCCTCACGACGTCGCAAGTCATCACCGTCTTGACCGACGCTTTCGAGGTCCACTCCAATGTGCCCGACACGGCCGATGAAAAGCCGCTGCATCGTGAGACGGCCGATCGGATCAGGCGGCTGATTCAGGCCCGGAATGTGGCGCAGTAGTGATCGTTACCCTGGTCCGAGCCAGGCAGGACCGACGATCGGACAGAAGCCGGCAGGACTTGTGTCCGCGGCCTCATCCCCGCGCCGCAGCGGGTGCCGAACAAATCCGCCGGACAGGGACCGTGCGCAGTTTGTGGCCTGACCCTGCCTTTCACCTGACCCGAGCCGGCAAGCGGCTGCCCGGCGAAACAACATTCCCCCGCAAAGCTCTGCAAAATAAGCATTTCGCACCGATGATGGAGGGGCGTCGCCTACGTTCGGTCGCAATGGAGCCCGCTGAAAGCCCGGGGCTGACCCAGATCCGCGCGGGCCTGCACCTGCCACCCGGCCGCCACAGATAAAGGGCATCGGCGCGGGCTTCGGGGCGGGGGTGCTCGACCTGTCGCCGGTCGACACGGTGGAAACCGTCAAAAACGCCGAGGCCACCGCCCGGCGACTGGCGCGGGAAGAGGGGATCCTCGCCGGGATCTCCTGCGGCGCCGCCGTGGCCCTGCGTCTGACGCACCGGGACGAGAACGCGGGCAAGACCATCGGCGTCATCCTGCCCGACCGGGGCGAGCGTTACCTCGGTTCCGCCCGGTTCGCCGGCCTCTTCGACGTGACCGGCCCTGCCCCGAACTGGCACCGCCGTCAGGCCCATACCCTTCCCGCCGTGCTTCTTTGCCCCGGCGGGATCGTTCAGTCAGACCCATGACCTGCGGCCCGGCATGCCCCCGTCGCGCCCTTGCATTGCGGCGAGTGATCCGTCCGCCCCGCCGCAGCGCCAAGCCCGCTCCCCTGCGCCACGGGCCTGCAGATGACCGCAGACCCCGCAGCGGTTCGCCCGGTTCCACCCTTGGGGCCAGCGAGAGACGGCAGGCGCCCCGCGGGCTGACGGGGGCAAGCTCGCCGCAGCCCAACCCCATCCGCAGATGGTCACATCGCACGACCGCCGGTATTTCACTGCCCCGCCCCGCGCGCGCCCCTTTCCGCCGCGCCCGAACCCTGTACACATGGGACAAGTCCAAGCCCCGGAAGTTCAACATGCGCATCCTTCACACCGCCGACTGGCACATCGGCCAGACCCTCGCGGGCTTCAGCCGCGAGGCCGAACACCGCGCCTTCCTTGACCACCTCGGCACCCTGATCATCGACCACGAAGTTGACGCCCTGCTGGTCGCGGGCGATGTCTTTGACGGCATCAACCCCTCGGGCGAGGCGCAAAGAATGCTCTACGCAGCACTCGCCCGCTACACCCGCCTGCGCCCCGGCCTGACCGTGGTGATGATCGCCGGCAACCACGACCCCGCCGCAAGACTGGAAGCGCCCGAGGCCGTGTTGCGCGAACTCGGTGTCCATGTCGTGGGCACGATGAACCCCGACCCGGCCCGCCACCTGATCGCGCTGTCGGATGCCACCGGGGTCAAGGCTTATGTCCTCGCCATCCCC
>CANGHD010000022.1 GCA_947453525.1 Paracoccaceae bacterium
CGTGTTCGGTTGCTTCAGGTCCGTCTTCCCAAAACGGCGCTGGAAAGCCTCACCTCTGTGGCTTTTGCCATGGGCATCGCCAGCCTGCGGGCACCCTTGTTGGCTATGGTGGTAGCTCGGGCGCTGGCGGCATGGCGCGGCGAGGCTGTGGCGTCGGATGACACACTGCGCCATGCCGCCGAACTGACGCTCGCCCATCGCGGCGACCTGCCGCAAACGTCGGAAGACCGGCCAGAGGATCAGGAGCCGCCACCCCCGCCGCCCGATCCGGGTGAAGGCGACAGCGAGCAGCCAGACGACAATGACCGCATACCCGATGAGGTGCTGCTGGAGGCGATCCGCGCCGCCCTGCCCCCTGATCTGCTGGCACGGCTGGCGGCAGCCAAGGCGGCAAGATCGGCCAAGGGCTCGGGTTCTGGTGCTGCGCGCAAGGGCAACCACCGGGGGCGGCCCTTGCCCTCGCTGCCCGGTGTGCCGGGGTCGGGGCGGCGGATTGATCTGGTGGCAACCTTGCGCGCCGCAGCACCATGGCAGCCGTTGCGGCGCAGGGCGCTAGCGTCTGAGGAGGTGACGGATAGGCTCAAGCTGGAAATCCGCAAGTCTGACTTGCGGCTGAAGCGCTATCAGGAAACCTCGGACCGGGTCCTGATCTTCGCCGTCGACGCTTCGGGGTCGTCCGCCTTTGCAAGACTGGCCGAGGCGAAGGGTGCGGTGGAACTGCTGTTGGCGCAGGCTTATGCGCGGCGCGATCATGTGGCGCTGGTGGCGTTTCGTGGGCAAGGGGCGGAACTTTTGCTGCCTCCCACCCGCTCGCTTGTGCAGACCAAGCGCCGCCTGGCTTCGCTGCCCGGAGGGGGTGGAACGCCTTTGGCGGCGGGGATGCGGATGGCCTTTGAGCTGGCCTTGCAGACCCGTGCAAGGGGCATGACCCCGACCGTGGCCCTGTTGACCGACGGGCGCGGCAACATAGCACTCGACGGGTCCGCCAACCGCGAGGCGGCCGAAGCTGACAGCCTTCGCATGGCCCGCGCCTTGCGAACTGCCGGAATGCCGGGGCTGGTGATCGACATTGCCAACCGTCCGCAGCTTGCCCTGCGCCGGATGGCCGAGGCGCTGGATGCGCCATATCTGGCCCTGCCCCGGGCTGATGCCCTACGCCTGTCTGTCGTGTTGCAATCTGCCTTGGGGGCCTGACGTGCGGGCGCTGAATATCCCGCGCAACTGGCCCTTTCGTGACGCCTCATGCCACATCGCCAGCCGCCCGCATCTGTGGCACGTGCAAGACATGGGTGAAGGACCGACGCTGTTGCTGATCCATGGTGCCGGAGGGGCGACCCACAGTTGGCGAAACCTGATCCCGCTGCTGCTGCCTTGCTACCGGGTGATAGCACTCGACCTGCCCGGCCAAGGCTTTACAGTGCTTGGTAACCGGTCGCGCTGCGGGCTGGAGGCGATGGCGCAGGATATTGCAGCACTGTGTGCCCATGAGGGCTGGCAACCCGCCGCCATCATCGGCCATTCCGCCGGCGCCGCCATAGCGCTGCGGCTGGCCGAGACGCTGCCGCTTCAGGCCGTCATCGGCATCAACGCCGCCCTGAGCAAGTTCGACGGCATGGCGGGCTGGCTGTTCCCGGCGATGGCAAAGCTTCTGTCCATGACGCCCTTCATCCCACAGATCTTCAGCAAGCTCGCTGGAACGCCAACGCAGGTGCACGACCTGCTTGTCTCGACCGGATCGCATATCGAGGCGGCGGGAGAGGCGCAGTATCTGCACCTTGTCCGGATGCCCAGCCATGTCGATGCGACCCTGACGATGATGGCGCAATGGACACTCGACGCGCTGCTGGGCAGGCTGGACCGGCAGACGGCACCCTGTCTGCTGATCACAGGCGCGGGTGACCGCGCCGTGCCACCCGCGGTGTCGCGCAAGGCGGCCGAGGTGATCCCCAAGGCGCAACTGGCCAATTGCAGCGGCTTTGGCCATCTGATGCATGAAGAAGCGGCGACGCAGGTCGCATCCCTGATCCTACCCTTTCTGGCGCAACATGGCGTGGCACCGCAAAGCAGGGCCTGATCCGTCTCGCACGTCAGGGATTGCCCGGCGCACCCTGACGCAGATCAAGGCAGGATCCTTGGCTTTGCGGCTTGATGCGGGCAACCCTGACCGAAAGCGCCCGATGCCCCAAAGCCCTTCCGAAGAGACAGGCAAAGGCCTGACCCAAGCCGAGGCGGTGCGCCGCCTGGCCACGCAGGGGGCCAATGAACTGGCGCGCACCGGCCGGCGGTCAGCCTTCCGCATCGTCTTCGAGGTGATGAAAGAGCCGATGCTGGCGCTGCTTTTGGGGGGCGGCGTGGTCTATCTGCTGTTGGGCAACAGGGAAGAGGCGCTGATCCTGCTGGTCTTTGCCTGCCTGTCTATCGGCATCACCGTCGTGCAAGAGGCGCGGACGGAACGCGTGATGGATGCCTTGCGCGACCTGACCAGCCCGCGCGCCCTCGTCATCCGCGACGGTCAGCGTCACCGCATCGCCGGGCGTGAGGTGGTGGTGGGCGATCTCATCGTGCTGTCGGAAGGCGACCGGGTGCCCGCCGACGCCATGCTGACCCAAGCGAACGGACTTGCCGCCGATGAATCCCTTCTGACGGGCGAAGCGGTTCCGGTGCGAAAGCGGGCACCGGAACCGCTTGCAAACCGTCCGCCGGCCGCCCGGGCCGGGGGCGAGGACTTGCCGCAGGTCTTCTCGGGGTCGCTGATCGTGCGGGGCACTGGCATCGCAGAGGTTATCGCCACCGGAGCCCGCACGGAACTGGGCAAGATCGGCACCTCCCTCGCGGCGTTGGAGACGGAGACGCCGCATCTGCAACGGCAGATCCGGCGGATTGTTCTGATCTTGGCCATCACGGGCGCTTTGGTGAGCCTTGCCGTCGTGGTGCTTTACGGCGTGCTGCGCGGCGGCTGGTTGCAGGCGGTTCTGGCGGGGATAGCGGTGGGCATGTCGATGCTGCCGGAGGAATTCCCGATGGTGCTGGCCGTCTTCATGGCAATGGGGGCCTGGCGCATCTCGAAGGCGCGGGTGCTGACCCGGCGGGCTTCGGCCATTGAAACGCTCGGTGCGGCCTCGGTCCTGTGCACCGACAAGACGGGGACGTTGACGGAAAACCGGATGAAGGTGGCCGAACTGCGGCTGGCCAGCGGGCAGACGCTGAGCTTGTCTGCCGAACCCCTGGCCGAGCCGTTCCTGACACTGGCAGAGGTGGGCACCATGGCCTCAGCACCGCAGCCTTTCGATCCGATGGAAAAGGCGTTTCACGACCTTTACCCGGTGGATCAAGGCCAAAGCCTGGTCAAGTCCTATCCCCTGACGCAGGAACTGCTGGCGATGACTCAGGTCTGGCAGACCGGATCGGCGCAGATCGCCACCGCAAAGGGCGCGCCCGAGGCGATTGCGGGGCTCTGCCAGCTTGGTCCGGTGGCGCAAAAGGCGGTGACCGCGCAGGTCAATGCCATGGCCGCCAAGGGGTTGCGGGTTCTGGGGCTGGCCGTCGCTGAAGCCAGCGTCCTGCCCGAAGCGCAGGACGGTTTCACCTTCAAGTTCCTCGGGCTGGTGGGTCTGGCCGACCCCTTGCGGGCGCAGGTCCCTGCGGCGGTGGCCGAATGTCGGGCCGCCGGGATCAAGGTGGTGATGATCACCGGCGATTACCCCGCCACCGCCCACGCCATCGCGGCGGAAGCCGGGATCGAGGGAGACACCGTCATTTCCGGTCCAGATCTGGAGGCGATGACGGACAAGGCCTTGGCCAAGGCCGTCAAGACCGCCACGATCTTCGCCCGCATCCAGCCGGAACAAAAGCTGCGCATCGTCAATGCCTTCAAGACGGATGGCGAGGTCGTGGCGATGACCGGGGACGGGGTCAACGACGCGCCGTCGCTGAAAGCCGCGCATATCGGCGTGGCGATGGGCGGGCGGGGCACCGATGTGGCGCGGGAAGCGGCCTCGATGATGCTGCTGGATGACGATTTCGGCTCCATCGTCACCACAATCCGCCTCGGCCGCCGCATCTACGACAACCTGCGCAAGGCGATGAGCTTCATTCTGGCCGTCCACGTGCCCATTGCAGGCCTTGCGCTGATGCCCCTGCTGTTCGGCATGCCCCTGATGTTCAGCCCGATCCACATCGCCTTTCTGGAGATGGTGATCGACCCGGTCTGCTCGCTGGTCTTCGAGGCGGAAGACGCCGAGCCGGGCCTGATGAAACGCCCGCCCCGCCCGGTGCTGGAGCCCTTATTCTCGGGCCCCACGGTGATGTGGAGCCTGTTTCAGGGGATACTCGTCCTGCTTGTCGTGGCGGCCATCGCGTGGTTCGCCCCGATCTATGGCATGTCAGAGGGCCAGACCCGGGCCTTGGGGTTCACGTCGCTGGTCTTGTCGATCGTGGCGCTGATCTTTGTGGACCGTGCGACAACCACGTCCATCCTCAAGGCGGTTATACGGCCCAACCGGGCACTGCTGGTGGTGCTTCCGGTGATCGCAGTGACATTGGGGACGGCGGTCTTCTGGTCTCCGGCGCAAGAGTTGTTTGGCTTCGCGGCGCTGCCTGCGGCCTGGGTGGCCTTGCCGCCTGCAGCCGGTTTCATGGTGCTGCTGGGCCTGGAACTGCTGAAACCGATCTGGCTGCACGCGGCAGAGGCCAACGAAGCGGTTTTCAGCCGGACCGGTGTCACAAAGCGGCGTGCGGCCAGAAAGGCCGCGAATTGAACCCCAAGCTTGGCGGAAGGCGCAAAGGGACATGACATCGCGTCGCGCCGTCACCCCGCAGTCTGTGCGGAATGAGGCATGGCCGTGAAAATCTGGGCAGCTGCGCCGATGATCCCGGCATCGTTACCCAAGGTTGCAGGCGCGAAGCGAAGGCCGGCCATGTAGCCGGGCAGACCGCAGCGCCGCGCTTCGGCCTCCAGCGGGGACAAGAGAAGCGCGCCAGCGGCCATAAGGCCACCGCCCAACACAACCGTGTCAGGGGCGAAGGTGTGAACCCACGAGGCTACCGCCCGCCCGATCCAGCGCCCGGCCTCGGCCAGCAGATCGCGGGCATCCGGATCGCCCGCCAAGGCACAGCGGATCACTGTCGCGGCGGTGACGGGCGTGCCGTCCTCCTCTGACAGGCGGGCGATAGCGCCCTTGGGATGCAGCGTCGCATGATCTTGCGCCCGCGTGTCCAGCGCCTCGGCGGAAGCCAAGGCTTCAAGACACCCCGCGCAGCCGAGGCGGCAGCGCAGACTGGAACCGCCACCCACAATAATATGCCCGGCATCGCCAAGACATCCGCCCGAGGTCACCATCGCCTGCCCATCCACGATCATGGCGGCACCGATGCCAGTTCCGGCCGTGACCATAAGTAATCGCCGCGCCGCGCTGTTCGCCCCAAACCGGGCTTCGGCCAAGGCAGCAGCAGTGGCATCGTTTTCGAACCGGGCGGGCAGGCCCAACCGATCGGTCAGACGCTGCGCCAAAGGATAGTCGACGAGGCCCGGCACATTGCCCAAGCCACCCGACAGATTGCCCGGATGGATCGGACCCGGATAGCCGATCCCGATGCCCGAAAGAGGCAGACCTTGCGGCACAAGTCCACCAATCGCCGAGGCATAGACGTCAAAGATTACCTCTCCCGGTTGGCCCGGAACGGCGGCAATTGTGGAGCGCGCGAGAATCTCCCCGGTCTCCGAAACGAGACCGATCTTGGTGCTGCCACCGCCGATGTCGATGCCGATGGCGTGGCGCATGGAGCCCCCCTTAAAGCCGGTAGCGGTTGATGTTGAGCATGAAGCCGTCACCACGATAGATCGATCGGACGTATTCGCAGACCTGATCCGTATCGGTCGCAGTCACCCGCCAGACCGCCAGCACCGGCGCATCCGGGGCAATCTGCAAATGCCCGGCTTCTTCCATGGTCGCGCCGATCGACTCAAACAGCGCGTCGGCCCAAGCCGGAACAATGCCCCAGAGCCGGGTCATGCGGTCGTAAAGCGAGCCGTCCTCGAACATCTCTTTCGTTGCATCCGGGTAAAGGACCATGGGCAAATAGGCCTCCTCGACGGCAATCGGGCGGCCATCGATGGACCTGACGCGGCGCAGGAGGATGAACCGCCCGGTTCCGGCGACTTGCAAATGGTTGCAAAAGGCTTCGGGCAGGCTGACATCGGCGACAAAGCCGATCAGTGTCGCACCCGGCGTGCCGCCCAGACGCCGCACCTCGGAGGTGAAACTGTGAAAGCCGGATACGCCTTTCATCCGGGATGTGGTGGTGAAATAGCCCCGGCCCTGTTCGCTGTAGATCGCTCCCCGCATCTCCAACAGCTTAAGCGCCTGCCGGATGGTGACCCGCGACACACCGAATTCGCGCGACAGATCACCCTCTGACGGAAGCGCGAAGTAAGCGCCTTGCCGGGCCTTGATCGCCTCGCTGAGGATTTCGGCCACTTGCAGGTAGATCGCGGCCGCGCCAGGGCCGCGGACGGGGCGTTTGTCCCATTTTGGTTCGGTCGAGGAGGGACGATCAGTCGTGGCTGTCATCGTTCAGCCTTTTGCCGGTTTCCACATCGAAGAAATGCGCCTGATCGGCGGGAAGCCGCAGGTCCAGCAGTTCACCGGTGTCAATCCGGTGGCGGGCCGGAAAGCTGGCGACCAGCCGCTGGGTGCCGATTTTGCCGGTCACGATCAGTTCCGGCCCGGTCAGTTCCGACACGTCGACCCGCAGCGGCAGGCTGATCCCGTCGTTCCCAAGCTGCAGCGCCTCGGGTCGGATGCCGAGGGTGATCTTGTCGGCCTTGGCCGCCTTTGGGCGCGGCAGGTCCAGCATCCGGTCCAACCCATTGATCTGCAATCCACCCTCGCGCCAGATGCCCGCCAGCATGTTCATCGGAGGCGCGCCCACGAAGGTGGCGACATAGGCGGTGGCGGGGCGTTGGTAGATGGCTTCGGGCGTGCCCCATTGTTCGATCTTGCCATTTCGCATCACAGCGATGCGGGTGGCCAGCGTCATCGCCTCAATCTGATCATGGGTGACATAGACGATCGTGGTTTTCAGCATCTGATGCAGGCGTTTCAACTCGGTCCGCATCTCCATCCGCAGTTTGGCATCGAGGTTCGAGAGCGGCTCGTCGAACAGGAAGACCTTGGGTTGACGGACCAAGGCCCGCCCGATGGCGACACGCTGGCGCTGGCCGCCCGAAAGCTGGCTGGGCTTGCGGTCCAAGAGCGGCTCAATCTGCAAGAGGCGCGCCGCTTCCAGCACGGCGCGCTCGCGTTCGGGCTTGGGGACCCTGCGCATTTCCAGACCGAAGCCAATGTTTCGCGCCACGGTCAGGTTGGGGTAAAGCGCGTAGGATTGGAACACCATGGCGATGTCGCGGTCCTTGGGGTGGACGCCCGTCAACGAGCGCCCGTCGATGCTGACACCGCCACTGGTCGGTTCGGCCAATCCGGCGATGATGTTGAGCAGCGTGGATTTTCCGCAACCCGACGCACCGAGCAGAACAAGGAACTCGCCGCTGTCGAGGGCGATGTTGATGCCTTTCAGCGTCTGAACGTCACCGAAGGATTTGGTCAGGTTGTCGATGGCAAGGGCGCTCATGGGTTCAGGTCCTGTTCGGGCGGCGCGAAGTGTCTGGGATGGGTCGAGATGGCATGCGACGCCATGGCCACGCCATGGCGCAGGCAGACAGGCAGCGGCAGGGCACGGGCAAAGGCCGCCAGAAACCCGGCGTTGAAGATGTCGCCCGCGCCTATGGTATCCACCACGTGCACGGCGTTTGCACGGGCATGATGGACACGGCCATCCGTGTCGAGGGCCAGCGCGCCCTGTGGGCCACGCTTGACGACGACCACGGCGTCTGGCGGCATGATCTGACGCATGGTGCGGGCGGCCTCTTCGACGCTGGTGGTTTCGGTCAGTCCACACGCCTCAATCTCGTTCAGAAGGGCAATCTTGCTGCGCGCCAGCCAGTTCGAGGCCTGCCTGCGCGCGGCCTCAGTCCAACCCTGCGTCGGCCAGCCGGTATCAAGCGCCACATCGACGCCCTGCCCTTCGGCCCAGTCGAAGATTTCGCCGTAGCCCGCAGCCAGATCTTCGGTGACGAAAGCACCACAGAGAAGCAGCAGGCCGCCTTGCAAAGCGGCACCGTCCAAGCTTGCGATCACAACGCGGGCGGTCATGTCCAGCAGATGGCCATTGGTGGTGAAGAAGGTGCGCTCGCCGTCCGGATGGGTCAAGCCGACCGACAGCGTCGTGCGGCGCGGGCTGACGGGCCAGTGCCGTGCGTGGCGCGGGAAGGCAGCGCCAAGCCAAGTGCCAAAGTGATCCGCACCGATGTTGGCGGCGAACTGGAACGCTAGCCCCATCGCCTCCCAGGCCAAAGCCGTGTTGCCTGCAGCGCCGCCGACCCGCAGATCGTCATGGGCGACCATCACCTCGGTGCCTGGCTGCGGCCATGGGGCGACAGGGCCGAGGATCAGGTCCACGTTGACATTGCCTGCGACGGCCAGCGGGCGCATTCACTCGACCCGCGTGATCTTGGACGACCGCAGCGGCGTGCCGGCATCCGCCACCCGTGCCGCCGCAAAGCCGATCATCAGCCGCTGCGCCGCAGGCAACATGGCGAAGACGGCCGCAAGACCCGACGCCTTGGCGAAGGCAATCGTGACGGCTCCTTCAACCGGCGACAAACCGGAACTGTCGAAAAGGACAAGCGGAGAGCCGGTGACAACCACCGACAGCGCCATTGCCGTGACCAGCCCGGCCGTCGGATCATCGCCGCGAAACAGGATGACGCCAAGATCGGGGCCCAGCATTTCCATCGGCCCGTGGCGCAACTGGCCGCCTTCCAGCGAGAAGCACGGGGCGCGGGAAAGTTCGGTCAGCCCAAGCGCCAACGCTTCGGCCACGCCTTGCAGCCGACGGCCCGAGGTCACGATGCCGCGCACCGATGCCAGGGAAATCAGCGCGGCGGCCAGGTCGGGTTCTTCGGGGGCCGCCAAAGCCGCCAGCGCGGGGCCGGCATCGACGCCCAAGACGGCCAGCACAGCGAGGTGGAGCGCCAGCGTGACGGTCAGACTGCGGGTGGCGGCGAACGCGTGCTCGGTTCCGCCGTGACCGACCAGCGAAGGGGCCAGCTGGGCCAGCGACGATCCACCCTCCAGCGTCAGACCGAAGACATCGGCGGGACGGGTGGCCGTGTCAAACCAGCGGATGACCTCGGCACTTTCGCCCGATTGCGAGGTTACCAGAACGGTACGCCCGGCCAGCGGCAGTGGCGCGCCAAGTTGCTCGGACAGGGGCAGCGCCAGCGCATCGATGCCCAGATCGCGGTACAGGGGTTCGACCACGCGGGCCACGGCATGCGAGCCGCCCATGCCCAGCATCAGAACGGAACCGCAGCGCCGGACCGCCGCGGCCACGCTTTGCGCTGCAGCCTTGTTCTGGTTGAACGAGGCTCCGGCATCGCCATGCTGACGGGCCATTTCGCGGTCAATGGCCAGAAGGCCTGCGGGTTTGGTTGAGTTGGTCATGGTCATCCTTTGACGCCGCCACTGGTGAGCCCGGAAATCAGGGCGCGTTGCATGAGAAGGCCCAACAGCATCGGCGGCAGGGCGGCGATGACTCCGGCCGTGGCGATCATGCCATAGTCCGAGACGCGGCCCCCAGCGATGTCGGCAATGGCCACCGTCAGGGTCTTGGCCCGAAGATCGGACGTGAAAAGAAGGGCATAGAAGAACTCATCCCACGCCAGCAGAAAGGCGAACAGCACCGCCGTGGCGATGGTGGGCAGCGCCAAGGGCAGTGTCACGATGCGCAGGGTCTGCCAGAGGTTTGCGCCGTCGATCATCGCGGCGGCCTCGATCTCCTTGGGGATGCCGTCGAAGCCGGATTTCATCAACCACGTGGTGAAAGGGGCGAGGATCGTCAGGTACACCAATGCCAGACTGAACACGCTGTTGAGCATTCCCAACCGCGCCAAACCCATGTAGAGCGGTACGGCAAGCGCTACGGGCGGCAGCATGTAGGTGGCAATCACCGCATTCAGCGACCACCCGACGGAAGGCGTGCGCGACACCGCCCAGCCTGCCGGCACCGCCACGACAATGGCCGCCAGCGTTGCCATGCCCGCCACGATCAGGCTGTTGGCCAGGGATGAGGTCACCGCCGCACCGGCGCTGTTCTCAACCCGGCTCAGCAACGTGACGTAGCGGGACAGGTCCACAGCACTCGGCCACCAGTTCAGCGGCTTGGCCGAGAGGTCTGCGGCGGGTGAAATGCTCATCACAAACAGCCACAGAATGGGGGTCAGGATCACTGCCGCCAGCAACAGGGCCGCGAGATGGAGCATCACCTTGGCGAAGAGGCTTTGGCGTTCCATCAGTCCATCCTCCCGGCCGTTTTGCGCAACAGACCGCCATAGGCCAGCGCCAGAAGGCTGACCATCAGTGTGACGATCAAGGCCAGCGACGCGCCCGAACCTGCCCGCTGAAACGAAAACCCTTCTTGATAGACAAGGATCGAGAGGGTGCGCGTCGTGTTGGCGGGCCCGCCACGGGTCATGATCCATATGATGTCGAAAACCTTGAAGGCTTCGATCGTGCGCAGGACCAGCGCCACCATCAGCGGCCCGGCCAGATGCGGCAGGGTAACGTAGCGAAAGCGTCGGAAAGGTCCCGCGCCATCGACCAGGGAGGCGGCGATGGTGTCTCGCGGCACCGCTTGCAGGGCTGCGAGGGCAATAAGGGTGACCAGCGGGAAGTTCTTCCACACATCGGCCAGAATGATCGCCCACATCGCGCTACCCGGTTCACCAAGCCATGACCGATAGGCGTCGATCAGCCCGATTTGCGTCAGGGCCGCATTCATTGCGCCGTATTCGGGATTGTAGATCAGCCGCCACAGCGTGGCGTTGACCACTGTGGGCAAGGCCCATGGCAGGATCATCAAGGCCCTCAGGATCGTGCGGCCGTAAAACTTCTCGTTCAGCAGCAGGGCGGCGAGAACCCCAACCACCATCTCAATGGCGACAGACGCCAGAGCGAACCACAGAGTCGCCCAGAGGGTCTTTTGAAAGGCACTTCCGGTCAGCATCTTGCTGTAATTGGCAAGGCCCACGTAATCGCCCCCGGTGCCCACCAGCTTGGCATCGGTAAAAGACAGCCGAACGGTCTCGGCCAAAGGCCAGCCGATCACGCCGACCATCACGGCCAGCAAGGGAAGCATCAGCAGCCACGCACGCGTGGTCAGCCATGAGCTGGACATGGGAGTTCCTCGCAAAAAGGTCCTCCGGGCGAGCCGGGCCGCCCGGAGGATCTGGTCAGAGACCGCTGTTTTCGGCCGCTGTGGCCAGAGCATCTTCTGGGGTCGAGGTGCCCAGCAGGGATTCCTGAATGGCCTGCTGCAGCGCCACCGAGAGTTCCTGATACTTGGGCGTCGTCGGGCGCGGATACATCGCGCCAAGGCTGATCTTGGCGGCGGCGATCAGGTCTTCCTGGCCCTTGGCCAATGCGGGATCGTCATAGGACGAGGCCCAGATCGGCAGGCTCAGCTTGGCGTACTTGTTCTGCTCGGCCTGCGAGGTGAGGAATTCGACGAACTTCCATGCCTCGTCCGGGTGCTTGCTGGCGGTGGTGATGCCAAGACCCATCGAGCCGTTCATCGCTGAAACCTCGGACTTACCCGCGACGCCGGGCGCCGGAACCACGCCGACATGGCCCGCGACCTTGCTGTCTTTCGGGTCATTGGCAAGGTTGTACATATAAGTCCAGTTCAGAGCAAAGGCCGCATCGCCGTTCTCGAAGACCTTGCGGACGTCCTCTTCAAGGAACTCTTTCGAGTTGGGGTTTGTCAGGCCGGATTTGTAGCTGTCGACCATGTATTTCAGCGCATCAAGCCCGCCGCCGTTCTGGAAGTCGGGCTTGCCGTCCTTCAGGAAGTCGCCGCCATAGGCAGACACCAGCGTGGTGTAGTCACAGATCACAGCCTCGGCCTGCGCCCAGCTCCAGGCGATCGGAGTGGCGAGCAGGCCCTTGTCCTTGATGATCTTGGCGTCGACCGTCAGCTCTTCCCAGGTTTTCGGCGGGGCGGCAATGCCGGCCTTGGCAAGGATATCCTTGTTGTAGAACAGGTATTTAGTGTCGAGGATCCAAGGCATGCCATAATGCTTGCCGTCAAAGTCCACCGTGGTCCAGGCTCCGGGCAGCACGCCTTTCTTCATGTCGTCGGTCACGCGCGAGGTCACGTCGACCAGCACATTGTTGGTCGCATATTCGGCGGGCCAGATCACGTCGAACAGCACAACGTCATAGCCGCCACCCGAGCCTTGGGCGAGCACGGTCTTGTCGTGCAGGCCTTCGTAGGGGACGAACTCAAGATTGACCTTGATGTCCGGATTGGCTGCCGTGAAATCCGCCGCCATCGCGCGGACATCGGCCTCGCTATATGCGGCCTGCGCCATGAACAGGGCGTTCAGCGTCGTTTCAGCAAAGGCTGCGGAAGACGCGGCGGTCAGGATCAGCGCCCCGCCCGCGACAGCCCGTGTCATCGAAATCTTCATGTTAGACCTCCGTGTTGGTTTGCGTTTGGCCGCAATTTGAACAGGGACTTGCCAAGCCGGTCACCGGGACAGGACCCGAAGACGCCGCGATTCGAACCTGCTGCACAAGTTCTAAGCTTGTTAATACAAGTGGTCAAACGAAGTCCGCGTAGGCGCGGTCCGGCCGCAAGGGTTCCGCGCGCCTGTGGGTCGTGACACCAGTTATTTCATCAAAAACCGCCTGATGGCCGGTCCATGACAGTTTGCCCGGGGTTCATGGCAAGCATCGGTACCGCACCACGGTCAACGGACGGACGCGGCGATGGTGCGGGATTTGACCTTCGCCAATCAGGAACCGCGACGCAATTGACGTCGGGTTCCCGTTCTTCCCTGGAACCCCGCCTTGCGGTACCTCCCGTCGCGGAGTGACGGCGCGGCCGGAGAATCCTGCTCGTGGATGGCACGCCGTGGAAAAGGATCAGGGCGATGGCCTACCTGATTGTCTGCCGTCCAATGAATTGTCGGCTTGCGTGGTGTTCGACGCGTCCATTCACGCAAAAGTAGACGGACAGGTGAAATGGAATACGAAGCTTTGCTCATTCGGCAGAACGGTGTGTTCTGCAAAGGGCATTTGAAAATGCTCGGTCAACCTGACATCTCTCTGGGGTTCTTGCCATTATTGCGGGTCAAACCGTGGCTTTTGCCGATACGGCGACCAACACTTTGTCATTCAAGCTCAATGTTGTACGAACTTGCGCCGTGGGCGTCGGCGCGCTCAATTTCCCGATCGATACCTTTGGTACGGCGATCCAGACCAATACCGCGACAATCACGGTGACCTGCAACACCGGACCCACCGCACCGACCATCAAGGTCGGCGCGGGCGGCAACGCGCTGTCCGGCGCTGTGCCGCGTCGCATGAAACTGTCGGGCGGAGCCGAGTTCATCTTCTACACGCTGACCTCGGGCGCCACCGCCATTGTCACCGAGACCGGGATGCCCCTCACCGGCAACGCGAATTCGACCTATTCCGCGCCGCTTTTCGCCGCGACCACGGTCCTCGTCACCGCCTCGATGGGAACCTGTAGGGGCTTGGTCGTCATGACCGTCGGTACACCAATTGACCCGGTTGATCCCCGGCCTTGCCTTGGCTGCTTTGCTGGTCGGGGCAAGTCCGGGGATTGCCCATGAATCTAGCGTCAGCCCGGCCAGACTTCGGGTCGCCGCGACCGCGCAGACGGCGACCCTGACGGTAAAGTCGGGTGCGTCGGATGGCCAAATGCGCGTACTGCGCCGGTACAACGAGAACGGACGAAATGAACGGGCATCAACCCTTGATGTGACGGCCAGTCCGCCTTCGATGCATAGGAAGGCCAATCAGGAAATCACCATCCGACTGGTGCGCAAATCCAAGACCGCCCTACAGGGTCAGGAATGTTGCCCCGTGCTGATCGACAAGCTGCCCAATAAGACGGCCTCGGGCGAGCAGGTGGCGATCACCATACCCCACTCGGTTGTTACCCCGCTACTTGCGCGGGGCGGACGGCACAGCCCTGAGCTATCGGCTGACGGCCCTCTCGTCCTATTCGGCCACTTGCATTTTATGGACCGTCTGGACCTGCCCCAGATCCTGGATCAGACAGGGGCTGGGCAGGTCAGCCCCGACGTCGATGCCGAGATCACCGAGCTGGGGTCGCAGGCCCGGATCGGCAGTTATCTTTCCACTTTTGCCGGGACCGGAGATCTGGACTTCAGCTATGGCGATAGAAGTTGCACCCAGACGGGGGACATCAACAGCTTCATCGTTAGCGCCGATGTGACCGCCAGCTGCACCGTGGGTGTGACGCCGATGGATTTCGGCACCGTCAACAGCGCCACGGGCGGACCGCGGGACAGCATTGCCCGGATTTCGGTGACCTGCACCCACGGTTCCGCCTACGCGATCGGGCTGGATTTCGGCGCGCATGCCAGTGACACGTCGAACACGGGCCGCCAGATGGCCAATGGTGCCAACATGGTGCGCTATGGCCTGCTTCACGACAACGCGCATCAAGGGCTGGGGACTGCTTGCCGGTACAGTCGTGCAAAGCACAGGGATCGGCTGCCCGCAGTCCATCGATATCCAAGGGGCCGCGTCTTCCGGGGCCAGGTCTTGGCGCGCGGTCTCTATTCCGACACAGTCGTGGTGGTGATCACCTACTGATAGCGACGCAAAGAGCGACTTGCATCCGTGCATTGCAACCGACGCGTCGCCTGATCCGAGCTCAGGCGGGCATTCGTGGCAAACGAGCGATCCGAATGGGTCTTACCTCACTCAACAGGCTTGTTGCATTGTTCCACTCAGTTCATCTCGAACACCGGGACAAAGCTTGCTGGGGCGACCGTGCCGCTTTGATCCATCCCGATCACGGTTTCGGCGGTGACGGTCTGTATCCTCGGCCCGGCATGGCGAACGGAAAGGCTGCCTTCGATGGCGCGCACAGCTTGCTCGATGGCCAGCTTACCTTGCAGGACAGGAAAATCATCCGGCGCCGCCAGGATTTTGCCCCGCTTGATGCCACGAAGAACGGCAGGGGTCATATAGTCGGACACAATTCCGATCCGGTCTGTCAGCCCACGTTCCCGCAGGATCGACACGGCTGCCTCGGCCATCGGTCCGCTGCCGACGAGATAGTCTATGTCCGGAAAGGCATCGAGAACTTCCTCCACGAGGTTCAGCTGGATTTCGCGACCCGTGTCGCCGTATTTCACCACCACGATTTCGGCTGAACTATCGGCAAGACCCGCGTGAAATCCTTCTTCGACAAAGCGCACCCAGCCTGCGCCCTTGGTGCCGGGGAACCATGCCAACCGCACAGGCGCGCTGCCCTTGGGATGGCTTTTCGCGATCACTTCTGCGGCGGCACGGCCCATTTCTCGCCATGACACGCCGGATTTGGCGGTAATGCCCGCGTCAGCGATGTCATTGACGGCTGCAAGGACAGGAATGCTCCGGGCAATATCGACCAGGGTTGGCGTCAGGCCATCCATCGACACGGTTCCCACGATCACGGCGTCCGCACCGGCTGCGACACAGGCTTTGACCTGATCAATCTGGCGGTCGAGGTTCGGGTAGCCCCCGGCCTCGACAAGACGAAAGCCGACGCCAAGATGGCTCGCCTCTTGCACCATGCCATAGTTGACCCCCAGCCAATAGGCGTCCTTCAGGTGCGGATAGGCCACACAAATCCGCCATTTGCGGGCGGCTTTGTCCAATGGGTGGTAATCCGTCGCAATCGCCGGGCTGGAATAGTCGAAAGGCACCGACCTTACATCCAGAGCCCAGGTTTCAGACATGGCCGGGCCGAAGACCAGGGCCAGCGTCAGGCTCAACATCATTTGACCGAATTGCCTGCCCATGATTTTCCTTCCCCATGGAGCGTTGACGTGTAGGTTCGATGCATGGGTATGAAAGGTCAAGCGGAAGGCACGTGATGAAGGCGATCAACCCGTTCTTCAGTCTTGGCGGCAAACTGTTGCTGGCTTTCCTGATTATCGCGGGGCTTCCGGCGTTGACGGGTCTTTTTGGCTGGGTCAAGTTGGGTGGGGTGTCGCGTAATCTGGACAGCGTGATCAACAAAACCATCCCAGCCATTGCCGAAGTGCGCGGCTATGCGGAAGAAACCGCGCGGATCGTCGCCGTCGCGCCCGAACTTGCAACCGTCACGACCGAAGCCGAACGAGTCAGCCATACGGCCTTTTTGTCACAACAAGTGGACGCCCTGACCGCCCGACTGGATGGGTTCGCCTCCAAAGATGGACAGGATGCAACCGGTCTTGTCCGCACCGTGTCGCAGATACGGCAGGATATCGGCGTTCTGGATGCCTTGGTGCGCCAGCGCATCGCGCTGGCGCGAACGGAAGCTCAGGACCTGTCTCTGGCTTTGGCGGCCGCCAATGATCTGATCGGGGTCGCCGATACGCTGGTTGCAAATGCCGAGATGTCGACATCGGCCACGATCTCGGACCTGTACGAGATGGAAGATACCACCGAGCATCCTACGGCCCGTCTGGAAGCCTTGGACAAGCTGATCGAGGTTGATCTGTTTGAATTGGGTTTGATGACGGAACTCCGGTCGCGCACGGCTGAAGCGGGGTTGTTGCTGAACCGGATTTCAGGCCTTACCACGCCACACGAGTTGATCGATCTCAAGGATCAGTTGACCATCAGGATAGACATCATCTCGCGCCGGGTTCGTGAAATCCGTGATCCGCAGCGAGCCGCTCAGGCACGCGATCTGCTTGTCGCCATGCGCCAGGACGACCAGGGGCCTAGCATGAACGGGATATTTGCCACCGCAGACCAAATCCTTACCGTCCAGGCCCATATTTCCGACCTTCAGGGATCATTGCAACGCTCGGCCAAGGCACTGGACGATCAGGCGGCCGCTCTTGCCAACGCAGCACAAGACCGCGCCGGTGCGGCGGGTGCGCAGGCCATGGACGAAATCCGCGCCACTCAATTGTCCTATGGATGGGCAGCCGTTGTGGTGCTTGCAATCTCGTTGGCCGTTTTGTGGTTTTACATTCAGGGCAACATCATTCGTCGGATTGACCGGCTTTCAAGCTGGATGGGAAGTCTCGCGAACGGCAAGCTGGACATAAGGGTCACACCCGTTGGTCAGGATGAAATCACGCAGATGGAGCGCGCCTTTGAGGTGTTTCGCGCTCAAGCCATCGCTAAGTTGGCACTGGAGGACGAAAAGTCCCGCACACTCGACGAGTTGCGCATGCACCGCAACGAGTTGCAGCGTCTGGTGGCAGAACAGACCGAAACCTTGCGGGCCGAAGTGGCGGCGCATGACGTGGCACGCAGCAAGGCCGAGGCGGCAGACCGAGCCAAGTCGGAGTTTCTTGCCATGATGAGCCATGAAATCCGCACGCCGATGAATGGAGTTCTTGGCATGATCCGCAGTCTGTCACGGGACAAGTTGACCGGAAGACAGCAGTCTTACCTCAAGGCGGCAGAGGCCTCGGGTGAAGGCTTGATGACAATCCTGAACGACGTGCTGGATTATTCAAAGATCGAAATCGGCGGGGTGAAGGAAACACCCGTGGTTTTTGACCCGGCTGTGCTTTTGGACAGTGTCGTGGTGCTGATGCAGGCGAGTGCCGTCGAAAAAGGGCTGAAGTTGACGCTTGATGCCAGCGATCTGCCGCCGGCCCTTTTGGGTGACATGCCCAAACTGCGCCAGATCCTGTTCAATCTGTTGTCAAACGCAGTGAAGTTCACTGATCAGGGTGAAGTCACTTTGGCGGTCACACAACCTGCCCAGAGCCTTTACGCCTTTACGGTCACCGACACCGGCCGCGGCATCAAGCCCGAAGCGCAGGCGCGTATCTTTGAAGCCTTTGAACAGGAGGATGCCCTCACCGCCCGGCGGTATGGCGGCACCGGTCTGGGGCTCGCAATCTCGGCCAAGTTCGCTGACTTGATGCGGGGTTCCATCACGCTGAAAAGCGTACCGGGCCATACCGCATTCACGCTGACGGTTCCTCTGGCAAGGGCTGCCCCTTCCGATCTTCCGCAAAGCCCGAGACTTGCGCCGCAGGGACGGGCCTTGCGGGTTCTGGTTATCGAGGACAATCCGATCAACCAGATGGTCACGCAAAGCTATCTGGAACAGTTGGGGCATGTGGGAGTACACTTGGGCTCGGCCGAAGAGGCGCTGGTGCTGCTGCCGTACCGGATCTTCGACGCCATCCTGATGGATGTGAACCTGCCGGGCATGACCGGGCGGGCGGCGACCCAGACCATCCGGTCCGACAGGGATCCGCGCATCGCCTCGATCCCGATCATTGGCATCTCTGCCCATGTGTTGGAAGAAGAGATCGCAGCGCAACTGGCGGCGGGCATGGATGATTTCGTGGCAAAGCCGGTGGCTCTGGAGCGTCTTGCTCTTGCGCTGGCCCGGGCGGCTGGACAGCCCAAAGATCGGCCAAGGGCCGGATCCTCGGTGCTTGACGGCATGGTCAGAGATCTGGGCGCTGAAAGGACAGTCGATTTGGCAGGTCTGTTCATGGATACCTTGACACAAGAGATTGCTGCCCTCGAGCAAGCGGCGGCAGTGGGTGATCCTGAAAGAGTTCATGCCTGCGCCCATCGTCTGAAAGGAGCGGCGGGGAACTTTGACCTGCCTGACTTGGTTGCGGCGTTGCAGCACGTCGAGGACAGGTCTTTGGGCGCGGAGATCCCAGACCTTCGGGCCGTGTTGAAGGAAGTTGCTCAGGCGCGGATCAGAACCACCGAGGGTTTGAATGCCCTGTTCAGTCCAGTTGAGCCGTGAAGACATACCCTTCGCCGTGCGACGTGGCTATGATGCGCGGCGCTTTGGGGTCATCTCCCAGCTTGGCGCGCAATCTTCGGATCAGAACGTCAATCGTGCGGCCTGCGCCGTCGGGACTGCGATGGGTCACGCCGAGGCTCAAACGGTCACGGGTCAGCACTTCTCCGGGGCGACTGACCAGTTGGCGCAACAGTTCAAATTCGGCGCGGGTCAGGGCGATGGCCTCGCCGGCATCGTTGCGCAATTGGCGTGACGCCGGGTCGAAGGTATGTCCGTCAAAGGCATAGACCTTGCGCCCTAAGCGCCGCATCGCCGCCGTCCGCCGCAGAAGGTTCTTGATCCGCGCCAGAAGCTCGCGCCGGTTGAAGGGCTTGCAAACATAATCGTCGGCACCCAGTTCCAGCCCGACGATCCTGTCCACATCATCGGTGCGGCCTGACACCAGGATGATGCCGATTTCGGAAAGGGCACGCTGCTCGCGGGTGATTTCCAGACCGTCCTTGCCCGACAGGTTTATGTCGATGATCAGAAGGTCCGCGCCGGCCTCTGCCAGAATGCGTTCGGCCTTTTCTGAACTGTCCGCCTCGGAGACGCGATAGCCGTGACTGTCCAGATAGCTTCCCAAGGTGGCGCGCGTCACCGGATCATCCTCGATGATCAGGATATGGGGCGCTTTGCTTGGACGGGCCAGGGTGGACATTCCTGTCTGTTAACAATTTTTCACAAACTAATCCAGTTCGTTCTCTTTGAAGGTCTTACCCGTTCACATTGCGTTGTTAGGCTTTGTCCAGAAAACAGACGTTTTCGCACAATCCGCCCGGCATGTATCGCGGCGGAACATCAGGAACAGGGAGTTCTCAATGAAACACCGCAGTATCCTTCTGTCCGGCGCGGCGCTACTGGCGCTTTCCTCTGCCGTATTCGCGGAAGACTCGACCGATTCGATGGTGATTGGCTTGCACGACTGGTCCAGCCAGATCGTCGACAGCCGGGTGGTCGGCGACATTCTCGAAAGCGTCGGCGACAAGGTCGAATACGTCACCACCGACAGCCAAGCGGTTTATGAATCGATCCGGCTAGGCGACGTGACCTTGGAAACCGAAGTCTGGGAGGCCACGTTTGGCGCAGCCTTCACCGCGGCCTTGGCAAAAGGCGGCATCGTCGACGTGGGCACCATGGACGCCGTGACCCGTGAGGAATGGTGGTTCCCGGAGTGGGATAAGGAAGTCTGCCCCGGTCTGCCCGACTGGCAGGCCCTGAACGCCTGCGCTGCCAAGTTCGCCACGCCCGAGACCGGCGAAAAGGGCCGCTATCTTGGCGGACCGGTCGATTGGCAGATGCATGACGGCGACCGGATCGCCGCCTTGGGCATGAACTTCACGCTGGTCAACGCGGGTTCGGCCTCGGCCCTGTGGGCGGAAATCGCGGCGGCATCCAAGGACAAGCGCCCGATCGTCGTTTTCAACTGGACGCCCAACTTCATTGACGCCGTCTATCCGGGCGAGTTCGTTGAGTTTCCGGCCCATTATGACGGCTGCGAGGACAAGCCCGAACTGGGCGTGAACCCCAAGGCTGCCTACGATTGCGGCTTCCCCGGCAACGGCTATCTCAAGAAAGCAGCCTGGGACGGGATGGAGAAGAAGTGGCCGAAAGCCTATGCCGTGCTGCAGAAGGTGAACTTCACCAATGCGCAACTGGCCGAGATGGCCAAGATGGTTGACGTGGACGGGATGGAGCCGGAAGACGCCGCAAAGAAATGGCTGGCCGACAATGAAGCCGTCTGGAAGCCCTGGACGAACTGAGCCCTGACGCTTTTACATCGGTCCCGCCGGGCATCGCTCCGGCGGGGCCTTTTCATACCAGGAGCCCACCTTGACAGACGCAACCGTGATTTCCTGCCGCAACGTCTGGAAGCTTTATGGCCCCCGGCCGAAGCCTTTTCTGGCAGCCCTGACCCCGGCAGCAAGCTTTCAAGACATCCAGAAAGCGGGCTATATCGCCGCCGTGCGCGACGTGTCGCTGGATATCGCCAAGGGTGAGATGCTGGTGGTGATGGGACTCTCGGGTTCCGGCAAATCGACGCTGGTGCGCTGCTTGTCGCGGCTGATCGACCTGACCGGCGGCACCGTCACTGTCGACGGCGAAGACATCGCTAAAATGGACGAGCGGACCCTGATCGACCTGCGCCGTCGCAAGATGGGCATGGTGTTTCAGAGCTTTGGCCTTCTGCCACACCGTACCGTGCTGGACAACGTCGCCTTCCCGCTGGAAATGCGCGGACAAGATCGCCATGATCGCCGCGCCCGCGCTTTGGAAGTGATCGAACTGGTCGGACTGAAGGGCCGCGAAGACTATTTTCCCCGCGAACTCTCGGGCGGCCAGCAGCAGCGTGTGGGTATAGCCCGCAGTCTGGCAATCGAGCCGGACATCTGGTTTCTGGACGAACCCTTCTCGGCCCTAGACCCGCTGATCCGGCGCGAGATGCAGGACGAATTCCTGCGTCTGAAGCGGATGCTGGGCAAGACCTCGGTCTTCATCACCCACGACTTCGACGAGGCTTTGCGTCTGGCGGACCGGATCGCCATCATGAAGGATGGCGCCATCCAACAATGCGACACCCCGGACCAGATCGTGCTGAACCCTGCGACGCCCTATGTGGCGAAATTCACCGAAGAGATTGAGAAGTCGCGCGTGATCCGCGCCCGTGCGATGGCGCTTCCCGGTGCGGGCGAGGGTCAGGCTTTGGCCGCAGATGCCACGCTGCATGCCTTGGCCCGCCAGATCGCCTCGGACCCGCGGGCCCTGATCCCGGTCGCGGAAACCGATGGTCGCCTTCTGGGCCTGTTGAACCGGGCGGCAGCCCTCGATATCCTGTTCGGGGCCACCGCATGACGGGGCAGCGCAAAGGTGCTCTGGCCCTGCTTACGCTGGCCGTCGTTCTTGCCTTGTCTCGCAACTTCCTGCCAGCCGGACTGATGCGTCCGCCGGAATGGCTGGTCTGGCCCTTTGCGGATTGGCTGAACGCGGCATTTTCCTTTTGCCAGAACGATCTGGGCCTGATGGCCGTGACGCGGTTTGCGGCGTCGGGGATCGAGTTTCTGTTGGATGTGACCGGCAACCTTTTCTACGGCAAGAACCGCTGGCCGCATCTGGGGCCCTTGCCCTGGACCACTTTCGCGATCACGGCAGGCTGTGTGGCCTATGTCTTGGCGGGAAGGCGACTGGCGCTGTTCTCGGCGGGAACCTTTGTCTGGATCGCCGTGATGGGCCAGTGGGAATGGGCGATGCAAACCCTGTCCGTGATCCTGATCGCGGCACCGATCACCTTCGTCATCGGCCTTGGCCTCGGCATCCTCGCCTGGCGCGCGCGATGGGTGGAACGCCTGTTGAACCCTTTGCTCAACATTGCGCAATCCCTGCCGCAGTTCGCCTACATGATCCCCGTCGTGGTATTCGTGGGCGTCGGCCCCAAGGCGGGCGCCATCACGACCATCGTCTTTGCCCTGCCACCGATGATCCGCATGACTGTGCTGGGTCTGAAGAAGGTGCCCGAGAATGTCGTGGAAAGCGGGCTGATGAGTGGCGCCAGCCGCTGGCAGATGCTTGTTCGCGTCCGCTTGCCAACAGCGCGCAATGAGATTTTGGTCGGCGTCAATCAAGTCATCATGCAATGCCTTGCGATGGTCGTGCTGACGAGTTTCATCGGCATGCCGGGCCTTGGGCAGAAGTTATTGCAGTTGATGCAATCGCTGAAGATCGGCCTGTCGTTCGAGATCGGTGTCACCATTGTGCTGATCGCCGTCACCCTTGACCGCATCTCCCGCGCTTGGGCGGTTCAGCAGCCGAGACATTTTGAGCGAGGAACGCCATGGCATCAGCGCAACCAGGTTTTCGTGACCTGGGCAGGACTTATGCTGCTTGCCTTCGCGCTGGCCAGCCTGAACCCGTGGTTCAGCCAGATCGAGCGATCCGAGGCCCTCTCGGTCGCCAAGCCGATCGATGCGGGCGTCGATATCCTGATCCGCTTGATTGATCCGGTCTCGCAATGGCTGCGCTGGTTCCTGATCACGTGGGTGCTGATCCCGTTCCGCGATGGTCTGCTTTGGCTGCCCTTCACCACGGTTTTGTGCCTTTTGATGTCCCTGGGCTATTCGGTCGGAGGTCCAAGGTCCGCATTGGTCTGTCTTGGCTTCTTTGGTCTGATCGCCATGACTGGATGGTGGGATCGTGCGATGATCACCGTGTATACCGTCATCGTCTCGGTGACTTTGGCTGCTCTGATGGGCTTCCCCCTTGGCATCTGGGGGGCACGAAGCAGCACGCGGGCCGCGCGGGTGCTGCTGGTCTGCGACACCTTGCAGACATTCCCGAGCTTCATTTACCTTATACCGGTCATCATGCTGTTTGGGGTCAACGACGTGGCCGTCGTGGGAGCGGTGATTTTGTTCGCTGCCGTGCCCCTCGTCCGCTACACGATCGAAGGTCTGCGTGGTGTATCTGCCGAACTTGTGGAAGCGGCCGCAATGTCAGGTGCCGACCGCCGCCAATTGTTGTGGAACGTACAACTGCCCATGGCGCTGCCCACGATCATGGTAGGGGTCAACCAATCGGCAATGTTTTCGCTCTTCATGGTCATCATTGCTGCCTTCATCGGAACGCAGGATCTCGGGCAGGAAATGCAACGGGCTCTTTCAACGACGGACGTCGGCAAGGGTCTGGTCCTGGGGCTGGCAGTGGCTTTTATGGGATTGATGGTGGACCATCTGGTAACCTGCTGGTCCGAAACGCGGACTCGCTCGCTGGGTTTGGATGCATCCAAACGGGTTTGAACACCCCGATACGGCGCCCAGAAAATCACCTGACGACCTGCGGTTCTCTTGCCGACCAACCGCGTCCGACGCGCGACAACTTAGCTGCAGTTTATCTTGGTGCCCCATTCATCGCAAAGCCGCGCAAGGTCCTTTGGCAGCGGCTTGTCGGTAAAGACTTCGCTGACTTCGCTCAGCGACGCCAATCTTGCCGGCGCAGATCTCCCCAATTTGGAATGGTCGCAAACCAGGAACACCCGCCGCGCTTGTCGGATGATCGTCTTGGACACACGCACTTCCGCGAGATCGAAATCCAGTAGATCGCCATCGACGTCCAAAGCAGATATGCCGATGATGGCGTAATCCACCTTGAACTGCTCAAAGAAGAGCGTTGTCAACTCCCCCACCAGACCGCCGTCCGACCGCCGGAACGCCCCGCCCGCGACCATGATCTCGCACCCCGGATTGGCAACCAGAATGTTGGCGACATTCATGTTGTTGGTGATCACGGTGATGTTGCGATGCAGCAGAAGCTCGCGCGCGACGGCCTCGGTTGTTGTGCCAAGGTTCATCATGATCGAGCAGTTTTCCGAGATCGCCCCAGCACAGGCCTTGGCGATTGCGGCCTTGGCGGCTTCGTTCATGTTGCGTCGTTTGTCATAGCCCAGATTTGTCACACCCGTGCGCAGCACCGCCCCGCCGTGAACACGGTCCAGCAGGCCCCAGTCAGCCAGTTCTGCCAAATCCCTGCGAATCGTCTGCAAGGCGACATCAAAACGCAGGGCGAGATCCTCGACGACGACCCGACCATCTGCCCTTGCAATCTCAACAATTTCACTCTGCCGAAAGCTCAGAGCCAAGGTGATTCCTTTCAAATTTCCGGCCGGTCGAGACCCACCTTTCTGGCAAGTCCTGAGGTCGATCAAGGCCGAAAACACGCTGCACTGCAATTGATCGCCTTACTGCGCTGCAGCGCGATTTTGCGCGATTCTGGAAGAACCGAGAGGTTTCAACAAGATATGCCTTATGCGGACTGCGATAATGTGCGATTTATTTGTATTCGCACTAAAACGCATATATTGGGTTGACCGATCAATTCAGTTGCAGCAGGCTTGCCTAAAGCAGGGGGGCTTTGTGTGGCTATGCAGCTGCGGCCGGAAACGGTTGACCTTTTTATCATCGGCGGCGGGATCAACGGCTGCGCCATCGCGCGGGATGCAAGCGGTCGTGGACTGTCTGTCGTACTGGCCGAAAAGGGAGATCTGGCGCAGGCGACGTCGTCGGCCTCGACGAAGCTTTTCCACGGTGGATTGCGCTATCTGGAATACTTCGAATTCCGGCTGGTCCGTGAGGCGCTGGAAGAGCGCGAAACCCTGCTTGTCGCAATGCCACATATTTCATGGCCATTGCGCTTTGTGTTGCCCTATCACCCGGACATGCGCTTTGAAGGCGAAACCCCGACGGGAAAGCTGATGGCACGGGTCATGCCGTGGATGAAGGGGCGCCGTCCGGCATGGCTGATCCGACTGGGTCTTTGGCTGTACGACACGCTTGGGGGCCGCAAAATCCTGCCAGCTACACGTACCGTTGACCTGAAGGCCGACGCCGCGGGCAAGCCGCTGCAGCCGCGGTTCGCGCGCGCCTACGAATATTCCGATTGTTGGATAGAGGATTCCAAGCTGGTCTCGCTGAATGCGCGGGATGCCGCCCAACGGGGTGCCAGGATAATGACTCGAACACGCGTCACCGGTGCGGTCCGCGACGGTGATCATTGGGATATCAACACCGAAGGACCGAAGGGCAAGACCGTTCATACCGCACGGGCTCTGGTAAATGCTGGCGGTCCTTGGGTCGAGGACATCATCCGCAACGTTGTCCGCATGAACTCCTCGGAGGCCGTGCGTCTGGTCCGCGGCAGTCACATCGTCACGCGCAGATTGTACGACCACGACCGCTGCTATTTCTTCCAGGGAACCGACGGCCGCATTATTTTTGCAATTCCCTACGAACAGGATTTCACCCTGATAGGCACGACCGACAAGGATCACCTTGGCGCACCCTCGGATGCCGTGTGCACGGACGAAGAGCGGGACTATCTGTTGACGTTTGCCAGCCAGTATTTCGCCAAACCCGTCACCCGTGATGATGTGGTCTGGACCTATTCCGGCGTCCGCCCCCTGTACAATGATGGCGCAAGTTCGGCGACCGCCGCCACCCGGGACTATGTGCTGTCTCTGAATCAGACCGGTGCGCCATTACTGAATGTGTTCGGTGGCAAGATCACGACACATCGTCGCTTGGCGGAATCGGCACTTGAAAAGCTTGCCGCCTGCTTTCCCACCGCCAAGCCGGCCTGGACCGCCCGCGTACCCCTGCCGGGCGGCGACTTCCCCTACACCGAGGTGCAAGCCCTGACGCAAGGCCTGCAAGCGCGGTATGGTTTCCTGACACCATATTGGGCCGCTCGTTTGATCCGGGCCTATGGGTCGGAGGCGTCTGCCCTGCTGGGCACTGCAACCACGACCGATGATCTGGGCCGGAATTTCGGAGCCACGCTGACCGAGGCAGAGGTGCTTTGGCTGATGACCCACGAATTTGCGATGGAAGCCGCCGACATCGTCTGGCGGCGCACCAAATTGGGCTTGCGATTAAACGCTTTGCAGATTGAGCATCTGGATGCATTCATGAAGACAGTCAAAGAACCTGAAGGTCATTGGAAGACCCAACCGGTCGCCAGTCCGGCGGCGGAATGAGGGACGCGGATGTCGATTGAACTGCAATCAGTTTCGCGGATGGTGAAGGGGCAAAGCCATATCCAGCCCACCAACTTGACGCTGGAAAGCGGCACGATGAACGTGCTTTTAGGGCCGACGCTTTCGGGCAAGACCTCCTTGATGCGTCTGATGGCGGGCTTGGATCAGCCGACGTCGGGCAAGATTCTGTGGCGGGGCCGCGACGTCACGGGCATGCGGGTGCAAGACCGCAAGGTCGCGATGGTTTATCAGCAATTCATCAACTACCCCGGAATGAGCGTCTATGAAAACATTGCCTCACCGCTCCGACTGATTGGAAAATCCAAGGTGGAGATCGACCGCGCCGTGCATGAGACCGCCGATATGCTGAAACTGACCCCGATGCTGAACCGCAAACCTCTGGAACTCTCCGGGGGGCAACAGCAACGTTGTGCTCTTGCCCGGGCCTTGGTCAAAGAGGCGGGACTGGTGCTGCTGGACGAGCCACTCGCCAATCTTGACTACAAACTGCGTGAGGAACTTCGCGCCGAGATTCCTCGCATCTTTCAGAAATCGGGTGCCATTTTCGTCTATGCCACGACCGAACCGGAAGAGGCTTTGCTGCTGGGTGGCAATACCGCGACCCTGTGGGAGGGACGCATCACGCAATTCGGCCCGACCCCACAAGTTTATCGCAATCCTGTAGATGCCACCACGGCGCGGGTGTTCAGCGACCCGCCGATGAACTTCCTGCCCTTCCAGAAGAACGGCACGCGACTGCGCTTTGGCGACACGGTGTGGGCCGAGGCGAGCGGCGAGATGGCCCGACTTTCGGATGGCATATACAATGCGGGTTTTCGCCCAAATCATTTGCACCTTCACGCCCTGTCCGGGCAGGCGGTGGCGTTCCCTTGCACCGTCGGCGTGACGGAAATCACCGGGTCCGAAACCTTCCTGCATCTGCAACACGGTGCGGACCGATTGGTGGCGCTTGTCCTTGGTGTGCACAGCTTGGACGCGGGCGACAAAGTGACGCTCTGGCTTGATCCGGCTTGTGTCTATGTTTTTGACAACGGCGGACGTCTGGCCTCGGCAGCATCTTACGCGGGGGCTGCGTGATGGCACAGATCACCCTCAAGGACCTCGCCCACAGCTATTTTGCCAACCCGAAGAACGATGCGGATTTCGCCTTGAAGCAGATGGACCACGTCTGGCAAGACGGCGGCGCCTATGCGCTGTTGGGGGCCTCTGGCTGCGGCAAGACCACGCTTTTGAACATCATTTCGGGGTTGGTTCGGCCCAGTCAGGGGCGCGTGCTGTTTGGCGACCGCGACGTGACCGACGCTGGAACGGCCGCGCGCAATATTGCGCAGGTCTTCCAGTTTCCCGTAGTTTACGACACGATGACTGTTCGCGAAAATCTGGCCTTTCCCTTGCGAAATCGCGGAATGGACCCCGCCTACATAAAGGCCCGCGTCGCCGCGATAGCGGCCACCATCGGGATGGAGGCGACGCTGAACCGCAAGGCCCGCGGCCTGACCGCCGACGCAAAGCAGAAGATCAGCCTCGGGCGCGGCATGGTGCGCGAGGATGTCAACGCTATCCTGTTCGACGAACCCCTGACCGTCATTGACCCCCATATGAAATGGGAACTTCGCACCCAGTTGAAACAGCTGCACCGCGAGTTCGGCCATACCATGATCTATGTGACACATGACCAGACCGAGGCGCTGACTTTTGCCGACAAGGTCGTCGTCATGTACGACGGCCGTGTTGTCCAGATGGGCACGCCGGAAGAGCTGTTTGAAACCCCGGCGCACACTTTCGTCGGCTATTTCATCGGCTCACCGGGGATGAACCTGCTGGATGCAACGGTCTCGGGTCAGACGGCTGTGGTGCAAGGAATTGAGCTGCCTTTGGGCGATGCATACGGGTTGCAGCAAGGGCGCATCCAGATCGGAATCCGCCCCGAATATTGTGAATTGTCTGCGACCGATGGCCTACCCATCAGAATCAACCGTGTGGAAGACGTTGGTCGTCACCGTATCATCCGCGGTGAGGTTGCTGGATCGGTGCTGAACGTGATCGCACCTGAAGGCGCTGCCATCGGAGCAGATATGACGCGGGTCCGTTTCGCGCCGGGCAGGGTGAATGTCTATTCCGACGACTGGCGCGTGCAGGGAGGGCCGATCTGATGGAAAAGACCCAGAACAACCGGGCATGGTTTCTTGTTCTGCCGGTGCTGGTGATCGTGGCCTTCTCGGCGGTGATCCCCCTGATGACCGTGGTCAACTACTCGGTCAACGACACCTTCGGATCGAACGACTTCTTCTGGAACGGCCTCGGCTGGTTCGAGGAAATCGTCTCATCTGAGCGGATGCATTCGGCATTGGGACGTCAGGTGCTGTTCTCGGCCATCATTCTTTCGATTGAGGTGCCTTTGGGCATTTTTGTCGCCCTGAACATGCCCAAGAAAGGCTTCTGGGCCAGCTTTTGCCTCGTGTTGATGTCGCTGCCTTTGCTGATCCCATTCAACGTGGTCGGCACGATCTGGCAGATCTTTGGCCGGGTGGACATCGGCTTGCTCGGGCACACATTGGCGGCGATCGGCGTGAAATACAACTACACCAACGACGCGCTGGACGCCTGGGTGACGATCATCGCCATGGATGTCTGGCACTGGACGTCGCTGGTGGCGCTACTGTGTTATGCTGGTCTTCAAAGCATCCCGCAGGCCTACTACCAGGCTGCCCGGATCGATCAGGCCAGCCGGTGGAGCGTGTTCCGCTTTATCGAGCTTCCCAAGATGTCGGGTGTGCTACTGATCGCCGTGCTGTTGCGCTTCATGGACAGCTTTATGATTTACACCGAGCCGTTCGTACTGACCGGCGGCGGCCCCGGCAACTCGACCACCTTCCTGTCCATCGACCTTGTGAAGATGGCCATCGGCCAGTTCGACCTAGGTCCGGCGGCCGCCTTTTCGATCATGTATTTCCTCGTGATCCTGCTGGTCAGCTGGGTGTTCTATACCGTGATGACCACGCTTGATAAAGCGGAGACCAAGTGATGAAAAGCCGCTCCTCCGCCATCGTGATGACAGTCTACCTGCTGTTCCTGCTGATACCCATCTATTGGCTGGTGAACATGAGCCTGAAGACGAACGAGGAGATCACCTCGACCTTCTCGATCTTCCCCAACCACCTGACCTTCGCCAATTTCGCCACGATCCTGACCGACCCGGCATGGTACATGGGATACGTCAATTCGATGATCTACGTGGTGATGAACACGGTCATCTCGATCACGGTGGCATTGCCGGCGGCCTACGCGTTTTCGCGTTACAGTTTCATGGGCGACAAGCATTTGTTCTTCTGGCTCTTGACCAACCGCATGTCACCGCCCGCCGTCTTTGCCCTGCCATTCTTCCAGCTTTACAGCTCCATCGGTCTGTTCGACACTCATATTGCGGTGGCGCTGGCGCATTGCCTGTTCAACGTGCCGCTGGCGGTGTGGATCCTGGAAGGGTTCATGCGCGGGGTGCCCAAGGAAATCGACGAAACCGCCTACATCGACGGCTATTCCTTCCCACGGTTCTTCATCCGCATCTTCATGCCGCTGGTGGCCTCGGGCATCGGCGTGGCGGCCTTCTTCTGTTTCATGTTCTCCTGGGTCGAGTTGCTGCTCTCGCGCACGCTGACTTCTGTGAACGCAAAATCGATCGCAGCCACCATGACCCGCACGGTCTCCGCCAGCGGGATGGACTGGGGTGTTCTGGCCGCAGCCGGGGTGCTGACCATCGTACCAGGTGCCTTGGTGATCTACTTTGTCCGCAACTACATCGCCAAGGGATTCGCCCTGGGGAGGGTATAATGAGCGCCAGACGTTGGAACGCGATCTATGCCACGACCTTTGCTGTGATGCTGGGGCTCCTTGCCTTCCTGTTCTGGGCCACGCCGCGAAATGAAGAGGGCTTTCAGTGGTTCGACCCCATGATCAAGGGAGGCTGGATGGCCTGGACCTTTCCGATTGCCCTGTTCTTCTATGTCATCGCAGGCCTTTTGATCCTGATGACCCTGCTGGCAATCCGTTATCCCGAAACACCCCGGCGTGGCGTGCTGCGGATCGAAACCACCCGTGGCGATCGACTTTTCATCACCCTCTTGGGCTCGGCCTTCATCAATCTGGCTTGGCTCTTCTTCTTCGGCGCCCCGCTGACGTGGGCGCTGATCCTGTGCCTGTTCTATGCGGCAGCCGTATTCCGCTGGGTCTGAAGCAGGTAAATGACGCCGGGGGGCGGGGATGCACCCCCGCCCCTGGCAAGAATGCCGAAAAACCGTGACGACTCAACATTCTGGGAGGAGTATCTAATGAGAATCCGTCGAACTTCAACGGCAATGGCTTTGGCACTGATCACAATTGCGATGCCGGGTTTTGCCGACATCGATGCTGCCAAGGCTTTCCTCGATAAAGAGATCGGTCCCTTGTCCACGCTCAGCCGCGCGGATCAGGAAAAAGAGATGCAGTGGTTCATCGACGCTGCAAAACCCTACTCCGGCATGGAAATCCATGTGGTGTCCGAATCGCTGACGACCCACAAATACGAATCCGAAGTTCTGGCGCCAGCTTTCACCGCCATCACCGGGATCAAGGTCATTCACGACATCATTCAAGAGGGTGACGTCGTCGAAAAGATCCAGACCCAGATGCAGACGGGCGAGAATATCTACGACGCCTATATCAACGATTCGGATTTCATCGGCACGCATTGGCGCTATGGTCAGGTTCGCAATCTGACCGACTGGATGGCGGGTGACGGCAAGGCGGTCACCAACCCTGGGCTCGACCTCGCCGACTTCATCGGCCTTTCCTTCACCACGGCACCGGATGGCAAGTTGTATCAGATGCCCGACCAGCAGTTCGCGAACCTTTACTGGTTCCGCTACGACTGGTTCAACGATCAGAAAACGAAGGACGATTTCAAGGCCGCCTTTGGCTATGACCTTGGTGTTCCGGTGAACTGGTCAGCTTACGAAGACATCGCAAAATTCTTCACCGGCCGCGACATGAGCTATATCGGCGGGCCGAAGTCGGTGTTCGGCAACATGGATTACGGCAAGAAAGACCCTTCGCTCGGCTGGCGCTTTACCGATGCGTGGCTCTCGATGGCCGGGAACGGCGACAAAGGTCTGCCGAATGGCAAACCGATTGACGAATGGGGCATCAAGGTTGACGAAAATTCGCGCCCCGTCGGATCCTGCGTGGCCCGTGGGGGTGACACCAACGGCCCGGCGGCTGTCTATGCCGTGCAGAAATACCTCGACTGGCTGAAGGCCTATGCGCCGCCCGCAGCAGAAGGCATGACCTTTGGCGAAGCCGGCCCGGTTCCAGCCCAAGGAGAAGTCGCCCAACAGGCCTTCTGGTACACCGCCTTCACTGCGGACATGGTCAAAACCGGTCTGCCGGTGGTGAACGAGGATGGCACGCCGAAATGGCGCATGGCGCCCTCGCCCCATGGATCGTACTGGAAAGAGGGCATGAAGCTTGGATATCAGGACGTTGGGTCTTGGACACTGATGAAGTCAACGCCCACGGACCGAGCGCAGGCAGCTTGGCTCTATGCCCAGTTCGTCGATTCCAAGACGGTTGATGTGAAGAAATCGCATGTCGGCCTGACCTTCATCCGTGAAAGCACCATTCAGGACAAATCTTTCACGGACCGCGCTAAAAATCTGGGTGGCCTGATCGAGTTCTACCGCTCGCCTGCACGCGTGCAGTGGACGCCGACCGGCACCAACGTGCCTGACTATCCCAAGCTGGCGCAACTGTGGTGGCAGAATATCGGCGACGCATCCTCGGGTGCCAAGTCGGTCCAAGAAGCCATGGACAGCCTCTGCGCCGAACAGGAGAAGGTCATGGCCCGCATCGAAAAATCGGGCGTGCAAGGTGATATCGGCCCGAAGATGGCCGAAGAGCATGATCTGGCCTTCTGGAATGCCGATGCCGTGGCTAAGGGCAATCTCGCCCCGCAGCTGAAGCTGGACAACGAGAAAGAAACCCCGATGACAGTCAACTACGACGAGTTGATCAAATCCTGGCAGAAGTGAGCTGATCGCGACGGCGGGCAGGGTTTAGACCCTGCCCCTCTATTATAGTCTGGCCTAGGAGGCGACCGCGCCAAGCGGTTCAAGTATTCGATGGGACGGCCGATTTCACGACCCACTTGAGATTGCCGTCAAACAACAGCGGCTTGTAATAAGTCTCTCTCTAGGACGTGTTAAGAAAACGAAATCACAAGTTGGGCAAATCGCAATTCAAGCTGGGAACAGCTATGGAGACCAGCTTGGCACGAAACCCGATGTCGGACAAGGAATGCGAGATTCATGAGCGCTTAATCCGTGCTGTCCGGGCCGCGAATGGGCGCACTCCCACCAACCATCGCCTTGTTCTGGATGGAGTTTTCTGGATCGCTCAAACAGGATCACGGTACGGGGACAAATCGGGCATGCTACGTTTGGCCGTCGACCGCAAACTCTATCTACTGCGCAACGCCGTCGAACGCAGCTTCAACAAACTGAAAGAGGCCCGGCGGGGGGCCACATCTTACCTCAAAACCTCCGAAAGCTTTCTCGGCTTCACCGACTTCACATCCATCCACTTCTGGCTCCGCCATTTGGGTAGTCACCCGGTTGGGACCGCCTGCCAGAATGGTCAGTTACGGGGTAAGGCACGTGCATAACGACGTCGTTAGCGACGTGTCTTATGCGGAGGCTGGTGATGCGTGGCGATGTTCTAGGTCTTGAGCGGCGGCGGCGGTGGCGGGATGAGGA
>CANGHD010000023.1 GCA_947453525.1 Paracoccaceae bacterium
AAGGCCATGAACAGAAACTGCAGCAAGATCTGCATCATCAACAGCCCGGTTTGCCCGGCCGAGAAGTGCGGACTCATCAACAGCGAGCCGGTAAATTGCGGGACCATGGCCAGGACCAGCATTCCGACGGCGATCAGTTTCAGCAAGCTTTTCCCGAAGGAAAAAAGCCCCTCGCGCCTGAACTTTTGCCCTAGGTTTGTTAAGGGAGAGATGCGGGACCATTTTGGGATGATCCGGTCCGGCGCGACGATGAACCCGCGCTGGACGGCGATGGCGAAGACGGCGCCCCCCATCGGCACCAGCAAGAGCGGCAGGAGCGGCACGGCAAGACCGATCAGAATCCCCATCGTGGGAGCCCTGGCCGAGGCAAACAGGTCTTGCGCCATCCGGTCGGACTGTTCGATCAGGTTGATCGCGACCGCACCAAACCGGTCCAGCGCAAAGCGCCCCGACACTGTGACAGCCAGCGCCGCCCCGCCATAGATCGCAGCCGTCGACAGATCGATCGAGCGGGGCACGTCGCCGCGCTTTCGCGCTTCGTCCAACCGCTTCTGCGATGGTTCATGCGACTTTTCGGCGTCGTCGGCGTCACCGCTCATGGGACCGACCCGCTCGGGTTGGCGAGGAAGGTATCAAATCCTTCCATCCAGACCATGAGCATCGTGGGGACCACCAAGGCCATCAAGATCAGCGCACCGGCCGTCAGAATCGGCGCGCCGACCAATGAGACGGGCATCTGCGGCATGGCACGGTTGATGACGCCAAGGGCCACGTTGTAGATCACGGAGGCGACGACAAAGGGGCCAGCGAGGGCGAAGGCCAGGACCGAGGCCTGACCGACCCGCTGCCGGCCCCAATCGGTCAGATCGGACACCATGGGAAAATGGCCCGCAGGCAGGAAGTCGTAAGATAAGATTAACAAGCTGGCCGCCTTGACATGCAATCCGGTCCGCAAGGCCAGGGCAATGCTGGCCATGGTCAGAAGATTGCCGATGGCGGGCTGAGGCTCCGGCGTGGCGCCACCGAACAGCTGCGACAGAGAGGTGGTCTGCGCCACGATCGATGCGGCCATCTGCAAGGCGAGAATGAACAACCTCAACCCGATGCCCAAGACGAGACCGGCCAGAACCTCCTCGGCCACGGCGTGGGGGATCGACGGCAGGTCCTGCAGGCGAGAGGCAACCGCTGGCATCACGATGGCCGTCAGGGCCAGCGCGAGGATCAGCCGGACGCGTTGCGGAACAGATTGGTCGCCGAAAGCAGGCATCAGGAAGGCCGCCGCCCCGACCCGCAGGAAAACCAAGGCGGTCACCCAAAGCCAGGACTGCGTCACACCGGCAAATTCCAGCATCTGCGCGAGCAGATCATTCATGCCGGCACCACGCCCACCAGGGCCGGCCGCGCCTCCATTCCGATCTCTTCATAAGACAGAACCGGCGCAGTGAGCCCCTTGGCCCCCATCACCGTGCGCAAGAACCGTCTGCGCAGGGTCGAGGTAACAAGAGCCGGGAAGGTACCGATTTCCGCCGCACGGTTCAGACGTTCGGCCAAGCCATTGGCCAGCCTGCTGAATTGATCCGGCGGCAGCGCCACATCGCGTTGACCCCGGTCGCTTTCGATCTGGTGGGCGGCGAAGGTTTTCTCCCATTCCGGTGCCAGCTGGATCAACGGAATCGTCCCATCGTCGCGGCGCAGCTCAGCCACAAGCTGGAAGCCAAGACGCTGGCGGACATGCTCGCAAATCGCTTCCGGCGTGCCAAGACTGCGTGCTTCTGCGGCGGCTTCAAGAATCAGCGGCAGGTTTCGGATCGAGACACGTTCCTCCAGCAGCAGGCGCAGCACGGTCAGCAAGGTGTCAACCGGCACCTTTTCGGGCACAAGTTCATCCAGCAGACGCTTGTTCTGATCGGACCGCGAACTGTCGGTGACCTTGGTGAACTCATCCAGCAAACGGCGCAACCCGCGCAGTGACAAAAGCCTTGCGAGGTTGGCTTTGATCACCTCCAGCAGGTGGGTCGCCAGAACCTCGGGGGCGGAGACGACCGTCAGCCCGGCCATCACCGCATCTTCCTGCGTGTCAGGCCGGATCCAGCGTGCGGGGGCGCCATAGACCGGCTCTTTCACGTCAAAACCATCCGGCGCAGAAACACCGTCGCCCAGCAGCACCAACGCCCGGTCGGGGATCAGCTTGTCGCGCACCTTCTCCACCCCTTGCAGGCGGATCGCATAGGTGCCGGGGTTCAGCGTCGCTTCATCCGTCAGGCGGATTTCGGGCAGGATCAGGCCATATTGCGCGGCGATATGGTTGCGCATGTTGGCAATGCGCACGTCAAGGCCGGTGGCGGGGTCCAGAACCATCGCCACCAGATTGGGCGCAAATTCGATGTGGATCTCATCAAAATCAAGCACATCCCCGATGGACTTCTTCAAGGGCACCGTGGCGGCCGTTGCGGCCTCTGCAGGGACGGCGCTGCTATGGCTGTGCGCCCGCCATGCTGCGGCCAAGAGGCCAGCGGCGCCCAGCATGAAGGGAAAGAAGGGCATGCCGGGCACCAAGGCGATGAGCGCCATCAGAAGGGCAACCGTGCCCAAAGCGCCGGGATAGCGGCCAAGCTGGGCGAAGAACGAGATATCGGTCGCACCGACCGCCCCGCCTCGCGCCAGCAGAAGTGCCGCGCCGACCGAGATGATCACGGCCGGAATTTGGCCGACCAGACCGTCGCCAATGGTCAGGATCGCGTAGGTTTCGAAGGCTTTCTGCACCGGCATGCCATGGACGAAGACGCCCATGATCAGCCCCATGACGATGTTGAGCGCCGTGATCATCAGGCCTGCCACCGCATCACCCTTGACGAACTTCGACGCGCCGTCGAGCGAGCCGAAGAAGTTTGTCTCTGCCAGTTCCCGCTCTCGCCTGGCCTTGGCTTCCGCGTGTGTGATGGCGCCGGCGGACATGTCGGCGTCGATGGCCAACTGCTTGCCCGGCATTCCGTCCAGCGCGAAACGGGCGCCGACCTCGGCCATCCGGCCTGCTCCCTTGGTGATGACCACGAAGTTCACGATCAGAAGGACAGCGAAAATCACGATTCCCAGCAACAGGTTGCCACCCATGATGAACTCGGCGAAGCCTTGGATCACATGGCCCGCCGCCGCCGTCCCGGTATGACCCTGACCGATGATGAGCTTGGTCGAGGACACGTTCAGTGACAGGCGCAGCATCAGCGAGGCGAGCAGGATGGTCGGAAAGGCCGAAAACTCCAGCGGGCGCTCGATGAAAAGGGTGACGGTCAGCATCAGGATGGCCAGCGCAAAGGAGAGCGCAAGACCGATGTCGAGCACCCAGGCCGGCACCGGCAGGACCATCATCAGGATGACGCCCATCAGCGCGAGGGCAAGCAGGATGGTCGGGCGAAACAGCATCGCCGCATCGATCTTGAGGCCCGGCATCAGGAATTGCCCCCGATGATCGGCCCGCGGGCGTTGGTCAGCGGGACAACCGAGCCGAAGCTGCCCCGGGCCCCCGTTTGCAGAAGCGGGTAGTTGTTTCTTCGGACGACGGGATCAAGCGGCGGCTGATCGGTGGCACCGGGGGTTTGCAGCACGGCTTCGACCTGATCGAGATAGACTTGGGCAAGATCCGGCGTGCGCGAGTGATAGGCCGCGACCGCCGCCGCCCAAGTGCCCGTCTCCTTATACAGCGAATTCAGGAACCGGGCGGCATAGACCGCGTTCTTTTCGGGGTCAAACATGTCTTCGAAGGTGGAAAACGCCTCGCCGTGGTAGCGGATATTCAACTGAAAACATCCGATGTCGAATGTGCCGGTTCCATCGGTCAGATGCGCCTCCGCGGCGGCGACAGCCTCGGCCTTGGTGGCGTAGAAAGTGCCTTTGCCGTCGGCATTGATCGTCCAGGGCCAGGGCCGCAGGGTTCCCTCTGCCGTGCGACCACTTTCGACCCGGGCGATCGCCAGCAGGATGTCGATGGGCACACCGCTGGCTTGGGCTGCATCGGACGCCGCCCTGTCGCATAAGAATCCAGGGGTCGAGGCAGCGTGTAACGGCCGGACGAACCCGGCCAGCACGACGGCGGCGAAAAGCATTCTACTTGTTTTCAAAAGGTTCATCCGATCTGGACCAATTCTTGGTCGCCCGATGAGAGCTTATGCGCGAAATCTTACCAAGGTCTGACGGTGGCTCTATTGAGTCGGCTGAGCCGGGGTTTTTACGGCATTCAGCAGGGCGGTGATGGCATCACGCGTGGCCGCACTTTCTGCGACCAGGGATTTGTTGCGTGCCAAGGGGCCCTCTCCCGGTGGATTGGCCGTCGCATCCAGTGAACGAGGCGCGGTCACCATTGATGCAAGGGCCTTCCACGGGCCGGGTTCCCCGGCGGCCAGCGCGACCCAGGCCTCCGACCGGCTCAGCGCGGCCGATTGATCGTCTGGCTTGCCCAGTCTTGCGAAAATATCCGCTGCGGCCTTGCCATCCTTCAAATCGAGCAGAGCCTTTGCCTTGACGGTAAGAGAGGCGGGCGAATCGTCATTGGCCAAGAGCCCCAAAGCCGCTCGCGGATTGCCCTGCGCCAAATCGACCCGGGCGCGGAGCAGGCTGGGGGCACGATCGTCCAGTTTCAACCACTGGGCCGCCTGATCGGCCATGCCCAAGTCCAGAAGTCGGGCGGCGATCAGGGATGCATCCCCTTTGGCCGAAAGCGGCGGCGTTTCGTCTTTGGCCAGCGTTCCATGGTCCAAGAGGGCACTGTCGGGCCCGGTTCGCGCCAGAACGCGCCAGAGCGTGGCTTCTGCATCGGGAACATTGGCCAGGTCGGCGAAGGCTTGGTCAAAATCACCAGAGGCCGCACGGGCTAACACCAGCGCATGTTGGAACCTTGATGCCTCCGACCCACCTCGACGCTCCTTCAGAAGTTCCTCAAGCGCCTGCACCTGTGCAAAGTCGACCGATTGTCCCAAATTCACCCGCTGTTCGACCAAAGCCACCAAGGCTTCGGCCGCTCCAGGACCTGCCGCGCTGGCCAAAGGGACAAGCTGCGCCTCCGCCTGCGCGGCTTGGCCTTTCGCCAGGCTCATTGCAGCCTGCATCAGGATCACCTCTGGCCCTGCATCCCCCGGCGCGCGCAAGATGGAATCGCGCAGGGCTGTCGCTGTCGAGAAATCCCTGGCGGCAAGGAAACGATCCAGCAGCCTTGGCCCCAAAAGCCGACGCAAATGCGGTGGGAGCGCGGAAAAACTGCGCAAGACCGCGGATTTTCCAGTATCGCTGTCAGGCCGGGCGTTTGGATCGGCCAAAGTGGCCCAAAGCGCTGCCGTCGTGTCGCACTCTTCCATCCCAAGAAAGGCAGACGAGGGGTCCGGCGTGTCATCCAGAATGCGGGCCATGCTGTTCCAGATCGGCGTGTCGGGCAGGTTGTCCGGGAAGGCGCGGATCAGTCCGCGCGCCTCGGCTCCGAAGCCCAGAAAAAGCGCGAATCGCACCGCACGCGCGACGGCATCAGGATCAGGCTTGTCAAACTCGCCGGTCAGGCCCTGACGCTCGGGCCCGATCTGACCGGCCACCGGGCTGCTGGAGCCCCAGAGAGGCAGATCAAGCTGGTCATCGGAAGAACACTCTGCGCCCCTGGCGGTCATCGGTCTTTGGCCCACGCCCTTTTGCCGGACGACCAGATCAGGCGTCTCCCCCAGATGGATCTGGACGGACGCATCCCCTTCGCCAAGGGCCGGGTCCGATGCCTTCTTCGGCTTGGCCATATCGACAATGCCTTGGCTGGCCCCGCGCCCCATCTCCTCGATCAGTGATTGCCGGAGCGGTTCCAGCCCGGCATCCACGGCATTGAGGTCAATCGACATAGGCCCGAAGCTGCCCAGCAGGTCCGGCTTGCGCTCAATGCCGGCACCCGGCACCCTGGTCCAGTCATACACCGCCATGTCCGGTGGAGCCGACGCTGCCGCGACCGGAGCCGCTGTAGGCACGACCGGGCCGCCCAGCGGCAGTTCAAAAGAAGATCCTTTTGGGGGCGGGCCACCAAAGACATCAAGAACGATGATACCCGGGCGGAATTCGAATGGGATAGCATAACAGGCGCAGGCGATGCCGAAATGCAAATCCCTGGTCTTGGGGTCGGACCAGAGTGCGGCAAGACGGCCCTTTCCGATCAGATCGAACGCCTTGGTCAAATCATAGACCACCTGCCGGTCCTTGATCCGCAAGGTGTAACCGTCGAGACCACGCCCCACTTGCCAATCCACCGGTCCGTCAAATTGCATCACGACACGCGTGAATCCCGCATGCTCGCCCGATGTGACAATGGCGGGCCCTGCGACGGCAGCAAAAGGGCAAAACGCCAGCCCGATCATAAGAAAGATCCACGGCCTCATGCTGCGTTTTCCTGTTTCAACCCGCGCAACACGGCTTCAACGTCCGAGAAACTGGGGCGGACATGGTGGGGCGTGTTTTGTCGGCCCACCTCGATGCAGATGTTTGGCGGATGGCGATGCAGGTTGGCGATCAACACTTCGCGGATCAGCTGGTGGAAATAGTTGTCCTCGTCCACCACGGCCTTGATGCGCGATGACATGGGGCCGATGAAGCCATAGGCCAGAAACACGCCCATGAAGGTCCCGACCAAGGCACCGCCGATCATGCCGCCCAGAATCTCGGGCGGCTGGTCGATCGAGCCCATGGTCTTGATGACTCCCAGAACGGCGGCCACGATGCCGATGGCGGGCATGGCGTCTGCCATGCTTTGCCAGGCGTGGCTGCCGCGCAGCGCGTGATGATGTGCCTCCTCCATCCGCTTGTCGAGCACCTCTTCGACCTGATGCGGGTCGTCGTAGTTCATCGAGGCGGCACGAAGGGTATCGCAAATCAATTCTACGACGTCATGGTCATGCTGGATCTTGTGAAAGCGAGCGAAGATCGACGACCCTTCCGGATTCTCGACATGTTCTTCCAGTGCAACCGGGTTTGAGCGGGCAATCCGGACCAGTTCGAACAAAAGGGCCAGCAGATCGCGGTAGTCGGCGGATTTCCATTTGCAGCCCTTGAAGACCTTCCCCAGATCCTTGCAGGCTTGGGTGACCGTTGCCAAATCGTTGCCCAGCAAGAAGGCGCCGATGGCAGCCCCACCGATCACGATCAATTCGTGGGGCAGAGCTTCAAGAATGATTTCCATCTTGCCACCGGCGAAAACGTAACCGCCGAAAACCATGACGAAAATCATTATGATGCCAACTATCGCAAGCATGATCCGCCTCTTCTTTCTCTTGCCCTCCGCATGATTGCCACGCCCGGGTTAAGAAACCCTGCTAGTTCTTGGGCGCCAGAGCGTTGCGACCGGCCAGAAGGACCGAGATTTCATAGGCTTTGTCAGGCTTCATGCCCGTCATGATGGCGGCGGCCGATGCGGGCTGCATCCGGCCGAGAAAGCCTGCGGCAAATTCCGGTGCCATGGTCTGAAACAGGGCCGCAGCGTCGGCGGGTTTCATCGCCTCATAAACCGCCGTCAGTTGGGTTAGGTCCTTTTCAGAGGCGCCATCGGCAATGGCGAGGGTCTTCTTCAGGTCATCCTCCGCTGTTTGCAACTCGCCCATGCGTTTGGTGATTGCCTGATCGGCAAGGTTCAGGGCCGCCATGCGTTCGACGACGGCAGCCTCCTGCGCCTTGACCTGCGCTTCGCGGCCGGCGAGGGCTGCGGCCAAGGCGGCGGGCGGGGTTGGGCAGGTCAACGGCGTGGCTGCACTTTCAAGGGGCGAATTGGCCAAGGCCGCCCCGACGCCCGACCCCAGCCGCAGCGCCCCGGCCGAAGCGAGTGTCAGTGACAGGACAACAAGAACACCGCGCCCTGACTTTCCTTTCCGCGTGCTCATTCTGCTGCCTCCAGGTCATTGCGCCCGGGACGTCTGCGGATGAAGCGCAGCTTGCGATCGGCCTCGTCCAACGCATCGCGCGGAGAGGAGAGTGTCTGGGCGCCCGCCTCTGGCAGATCATGCATCGAGGCCAGCAGCAGTTCGATCCGCGCCGCCACCGCCTCAGCCCGCGAGGTCAGGCCTTCCAAGCTTGAGGCCGAACCGGTCGCAGCGGCACGGGCCTTGTCCAAAGCCTTGGTCATGTCATCGACCTGCACCGAAAGCACCGCGATCGCACCACCCATTCCGGTTTCCAGGGTCGTGAATTTTTTGAGCCGCGCGCCAAGGACATAGCAATAGATCGCAGCCCCAAAGGCACCCGCCGAAAGTAGAATGTCGGAAATCAGGTTCATATTGCCCACTCACTCCAGCACGAATTCTGTGACGAGAAGATCGCGTACGCGCCCCTCGCCCGTGACGATCTGAACCCGCCGCAACATCTGCGAGCGCAGACGGACCAAGGCATCAGGATCCTCCAGCTCCGGCACCTCAAGGGCGCGCAGATAGCCGTTCAACACATCAAGAATGCGTGGGACCAGCGTCGTCACCTCCTCGACCTTGTCCTTGTTCACCTCAAGCTGGGCGGTGAAGCGCAGGTGATGATTGTCGGCGGCCTTGCCCAGCGAGATGGTGACCGGCGCGATCGGGACGAAAGCGATGTCCGCCGTGTCGCCGGGATGAGTTTCGGAAGGTTTGGCGTCTGTCGCGGGGGCCAGAATCAAACCGGAATAGACCGCGTAAAACCCGCCTCCGCCAAGGCCAAGGAACAGGACCAGTCCCATGATCAGGGGCAGTTTCGACGTCTTCTTGGGGGCCGCATCCTGCGGCGCTTCGGCTTCGGCCAAAGGGACCTCCATCTTCACCTTGAGAACGAAGATAGACCTTTCCTCCTAACCGATTGTTAAGGCGGGGCCGTCAAACTGATGTCGAAGGGCAGAAGCCCTGAACGGAGACGACGGTGCAGAATCTGCTTTCGCTATGGGCCAATCTCAGCAACCAGCGTCGGGCCATCGTGCTTGGTGCCACAGTTGCCATGTTCCTTGCCATCATGAGCCTGGCGCGGCTGGTCGGGCAATCTGACATGGCCTTGCTTTATTCAGGACTGGACAGTGCCTCGGCCGGTGCGGTCATCACGGCGCTGGACGCACAGGCCGTCAAGTACGAGGTGCGGGGCGATGCGATCTACGTCGATCAGTCCAAACGCGACAGTTTGCGTATGACCCTTGCCGGACAGGGTCTGCCCGCGACAGGCAGCAATGGCTATGAACTGCTTGATTCGCTGTCCGGATTTGGCACGACCTCGCAGATGTTCGATGCGGCCTATTGGCGTGCCAAGGAAGGCGAGCTGGCGCGCACCGTTCTGGCCCTGCCGGAGGTCAAGGCGGCAAGGGTCCATATCGCCCAGGCGCCGACCGAATTGTTTCAAGACAAGAACAAGCCCACGGCAAGTGTGACGGTCACGACAAGGACCGGTGCGCTGTCTGCCGATCAGGCCAATGCAATCCGGCATCTGGTAGCCGGGGCCGTCTCGGGCATGCAACCCGACGATGTGGCGGTGATCGATTCGGTCGCAGGGCTTATTCCGTCCCAGTCAGACACCGCGGCGCCCAATGCTGCGGGCGAAACCAAGGCGGCGGAGATCAAGCAGAATGTCGAACGGCTGCTTGCGGCCCGCGTTGGCCCAGGCAAAGCGGTGGTTGAGGTGAATGTCGATGTCGTGACCGACCGGGAAGAGGTCAATCAGCGCACCCTTGATCCGCAGGGCAAGGTCGCCATCTCGACTGAAACGCAAGACAAAAGCGGGACATCCAGCGGCGCAGACGGCAATGTGACGGTCGCATCAAACCTGCCTGCGGGCGCCGCGGGGCCGGGTGGCACGAACCAGAGCCAGAACACCGACAAATCCGAGCGGGTGAATTACGAGGTGTCCGAGACCAGCCGTCAGGTGATCAAGATGCCGGGTGCCGTGGCCAAGCTGTCGGTGGCGGTTCTGGTCGATCAGGAAAAGGTGACGGCCGCCGATGGCACGGTGACCTTCCAGCCGCGCGCCGATGCCGAGCTTGCGACCCTGAAGGAACTGGTCGCCTCGGCCGTCGGACTGGATACGACGCGGGGCGATGTTCTGACCCTGAAATCCTTGCCTTTTGATCAACAGGCCGTGAAAGGCACTCTGGTGGAATCCGGCTTCCTATCCGCCTTTGGTCCAATCAACCTGATGTCGGTGATCCAGTTGGGCGTTCTGGCGCTGGTGGCGCTGATCCTCGGGCTTTTCGTGATCCGGCCGATCCTGACCGCTTCGGCGCGCGGTCCGGCGCAACTGGGAGCGCCAGTGCTGCCGCTGGCCTTGCCAAACGGATTGGGGGCCCCGGTCGCCTTGGACGGAGAAATCGATGATGGCGGCGTCGTGTTCCCGCAAGTTGCCGATTTTTCAGAACAGGAGGCCGCGATGACGGGCGTCGAAACCGACCCGGTCGCCCGCCTGCGGCGGCTGATCGAGGAACGTCAGGCCGAGTCCATCGAAATTCTGCGGTCCTGGATGGAACATGACGAGGAGCCGGTCTGATGGCCCTGAAGCTCGAAGTGTTTGATACCGACAAACAGCCACATAAGACCCACACCGTCATTCTCGACAGGGCGGCGCTGGAGGATGAAAAGCTCGCGTCCTATGAGACAGGCTACAAGGCAGGCTGGGATGACGCCAGCGCCGCCATGACCGAGGATCAGACGCGGATCCGGGCCGAGCTGGCGCGCAATCTGCAGACACTCAGCTTCACCTATCACGAGGCGCGCAATCATGTACTCAAAGCGGTTGAGCCCTTGCTGCTGCAGATCGTGGGCCAGCTTCTGCCGGAAATTGCCCGTGAAACGCTGGCCCCCTTCGTTCTGGAAACCCTGATGCCGCTGGCCGAGGGGCTGGGCGATGCGCCGGTCACACTGGTGATCAACCCCGCCGCCCGCGCTTCGGTCGAGGCTTTGCTGGAACAAGCCACCGGGCTTCCCCTTGCCATCGAGGAAGAGCCGACGCTGGGCGAGGGGCAGGTCTATATCCGCCTCGGCACGGTGGAAACCCGGGTGGACCTCGACAAGGCCACCGCTGAAATTGCCTCTGCCGTGCGCGGCTTCTTCGACCTTCCCGGAAAGGACAGACCCAATGGATGATCCCGCCGATACAAACCCCTTCGCTCAGGTGCCGATCGAAGTGACAATCTCGGTCGGCAAGGCCCGGCCCATGGTCAAGGATCTGTTGCGGCTCAGCCGTGACGCCATCCTGCCGTTGGATCGAAGGGTGGACGACCCGGTCGAGCTTTACGTGGGGGATCGCCTGATTGCCCGCGGGGAATTGCAGGAAATGGAAGGCGAACAGGCCGGCCAACTCGCCGTGCGCCTGACAGAAGTGGCCAATCTGCGGGGTGGGCTGTGAGGCGGATTTGCCTGCTGGTTTTGGTTCTCATCCTGATGGGCGAGCCGGTCATGGCGCAGTCCGTCTCGGTGGATTTTGGCAACAACGGCTCTTTGGCAACCCGTTCGGTCGAGATCATCCTGTTAGTTACGCTGCTCAGCATCGTGCCCGGTTTGGCCGTCATGGTGACCTGCTTTCCTTTCATCGTGACGGTGCTGTCGATCCTGCGACAGGCTTTGGGGCTGCAGCAATCCCCGCCCAACATGGTGATCGTCACCCTGGCACTCTTCCTGACATGGTTCGTGATGGACCCTGTCCTGACAGAAGCTTGGACCAAGGGGGTTGAACCCCTGACCTCGGGTCAGGTCGAGGTGCAGGCGGCGATCCCCCTGATCGCGGCCCCGTTTCGCGGCTTCATGGCCCATCGCACCAATCCGGATACTTTCGCGGCCCTAGAGGCGCTGCGACCGGGTGAGACTGCGAAGCTTGCCGACGCTCCCTTTTCGCTGCTGGTGCCGTCCTTCATGCTGTCGGAGATTTCGCGGGCGTTTCAGATCGGTTTTCTGATCTATCTTCCGTTCCTGATCATCGATCTGGTCACCGCCGCGATCCTGATGTCGATGGGGATGATGATGGTGCCGCCGGCTGTGGTCTCGCTGCCCTTCAAGCTCGCCTTCTTTGTGGTCGCCAATGGCTGGACCCTCGTTTCCAGCGCCTTGGTGCGCAGCTATGCGGGGGGCTAGGCGCCGGGTCTTCCCTTAAATGAAGGGCCCCCTGATCAGCCGGGCCCTTCGCAATCGTCAGTTCACCAGAAATTCCGCATGCAGCGCTCCAGCGGCGTTGATGCTTTTCAGAATGTCGATCATGTCATGCGGCGCCACTCCTAAGGCGTTCAGACCTCCGATGACCTCCGACAAGTTGGCACCGCCCTGAACCTCGGCCAGTCCAGTGCCCGGAGCGTTCTGGATCTGAGCATGGGAATGCGGCACGGTAATGGTCTCGCCTTGGGCAAACGGATTGGGCTGCACGACCTCGGGGCTCTCGTCCACCCGCAGGGTTAGGTTGCCCTGCGCGATGGCGACATGGCTGATGCGCACGTCGTCATCCATCACGATGGTGCCGCTGCGCTGGTCAACCACGACGCGGGCGCGCGCCTCAGGCTCAACCGTCAGATTTTCCAGCTTGGCGATGGCCCGCGCAGGGCTTTCCATATGGGTGGCGTCGATATTCAGGGAGACCGTCCCGGCATCCTGCATCAGGGCCACTTTGCCCCCAAAGGCGGTGTTGATGACGTCCTCGATCTTCGAGGCCGTAGTGAAATCCGGCGACCGCAGCGCCAGCCGCACCGAATGCATCTGGTTGAAATCAAACTGCACCTCGCGCTCGACATGCGCGCCGGAGGGGATTGTTCCGGCGGTCGGCACGCCTTCGGTCACTTTGGAGGCCTGCCCCTCGGCCGAGACGCCACCGGCAATGATGGTGCCCTGTGCCACCGCATAGATCTGACCATCCGCACCGTTCAGCGGTGTCATCACCAGCGTCCCGCCCAGCAGGCTTTTCGCGTCACCTATCGCCGAAACGGTCACATCGATCCGCCCACCCGCGCGCGAGAAGGGTGGCAGCGAGGCGGTCACGAAGACAGCAGCCACGTTCTTGGGCTGAAACTGCTCACCGGTCACGTTGACGCCCAGCCGCTCGAGCAGATTCGACATGATCTCTTCGGTGAAGGGTGAATTGCGCAACCCGTCGCCCGTGCCATTGAGGCCGACCACGAGCCCGTAGCCGACCAGATCATTGCCGCGCACGCCATCGAACTCCACCAAGTCCTTGATGCGAATGGATTGCGCAGCCGCAGGGCAGGTCAGAAGTGCTGCGAGGGAAACACACAGTGCACGAAGGATCACAGGAAATCCACCAGGCTGAGGCGCGCGGCGCGTGCGGTGATGGCGTAAAGCGTCTGCAACTGGCCTTGGGTTTGCTGATACTGCGTCGCCGTCTCATAGGGGTCCACCGACAGAAGATTCAGGCGGGCGGTCTGCAGCACGTCTTTTTCCGCATCGTTTTGGGTCGCGGCATTCTCGACGGTTGCCTCCGTCGTACCAAGCCGGGCGGCAAGCTGGACGATGATGCTTCGCGATCCTGCGAGGCTCTCGCCCGCCCGCTTGGCCAGATCGGCCCGCGCCACATCGCTGCCCGCCAGCACGCCCCGCGCCAAGAGCGCCCCCATCGCCAGGCCCTTGAGGGTCTGGATGATCGCCGTGTCCTTGGCCGTCACGTCAATTTGCGCGGTCTGGTCGGGGCCGATCGGCACCGGCCCCAGCACCTCGCCGCCCTGATAGACGGTCGCGGCATAACCTGCCGGGTCGTCGAACCAGGCATTCAGGGCCGTCTCGACATCGGCGGACGAAACGGCTCCGGCGGTGGAGATCGCCGTTTCAAGCGCACTCAACATGGCATCGGGGCTGGCCAGCGCCGTGGCATCTGTGCTTTGACCGGAAAATAGCGCACGTTCGCCCAGCCTTGTGTTCAGGGCTGACATCACGGTGTCCAATCTGGACCGCGCCTCGTTGCCAAGGGCCGCGATCTGCAAGGTTGACGCACTGGAGGCACCTGCCAGCAAGGCCGAGCTCAAGGCGGAGGATTGGTTGTTGATCGTGCCCAGCGTCGTCTGCATCACGCTGGCGATGACCTGCGTTTCGGACGTGACGGTGTGGTAGGCTTCCAGTCGCGACAGGCTGGCTTCGATCCCGGCGATGGGCGCATAATTGCCGTGCAACCGCCCGGTCTGATCGGTGACAAGGCCGGTCGTCGCCTCGGTCGACAATTTCTGCAGGGCGGTCTTGAGAGTCACGCCCTGACGGCTGAGGATCAGGGATTGCGCCATATCGCCGACAGTCAAGTTGGGCATTTTACATATCCATCAGGATTTTGATCATGTCATCGACCGTTTTGATGACCTTGGCATTGGCGGCGTAGCTTTGTTCGATCTGCAGCAGGTCTTGCATTTCCTGATCGGTATCGACACCGCCCTGGGCTTCCATCGAGGTGAAGGTGTCCAGCCGGGCTGCGGCATAGGTCGCCTCGCCCTGCGCGGAGAGTTTGTTGGACGCCGTGGTCGAAAGAAGATCGCTGGCCAATGCAGAAAAGCTGCGCGCCCCGGCCATGAAGCCGCCCGAGGCTGGCGCGCGTTCGGATGTCAGCGCCGCGCGCAGATCCGTCAACAGGGCCGTGTTGCCGACGCTGCCAGGTGTTGCCGCCCCCAGCCCATCGCGAATGCGCCAGAGGGCACCGCCTTGTGCCGGATCGACGGAGCGATTGACCTTCAACCGTTGCGCGAGCCCGGTTTCGTTGAGCGGGTCGAAGGCCGTGCCACTGTCAGTGAACAGACCCGCAGCGCCTGGGGCACGGGTGGCATCCAGCGCGTTGTCCTGAAACCGCTCGACCAAATCGCGCGCCACCGCGTCAATCTGTATCTGGGCGGTGACCGCGAGATCATCCCGGACGGCGAAGTTCCCCGCCAAAGAGCCACCGAGGATGACCGAAGACTGGCCAGAGGTCGGTGTGGCCACGCCGTTTAGCGTCAGCCCGGACAACCCACCCGACTGCAAGGTCATCGCGGGGGAAATCGCCGAGGTCCGGCTGAAGCCGAAGACCGAAGGAATGCCGTCCATCAGCACCCCGCCCATGGTCGTGTATAGCGACACCGAGCCGTCGGATTGCGGAATTTCGCGCAGCGGAACGATCTTGGCGATTTGGTCGATCACCTGCTGGCGCTGGTCTTCGAGGGCCCCGGTATCCTGACCGATGCCAAACCCCTTGCGGATCTGGACGTTCAGCTTTGAGGCCTTTTCAAGCGCGCTGTTCAACTGCTTCACTTGGCTTGCAATTTCGGTATCCGCGGCAGTGCGGGCGGCCTGGATGTCCTTGCCGATCGCCATGATGCTGTTGGCCACGCCCTTGGCTGCATCCACCGCCGCATTCAGCCGAGGCCCGGCTTCCGGATGGGAAACGGCTTCCGTCAGGGCTGAATCGAAGGCAGCCACGCGACCGTTCACTGAATAGGGCAAATCCGGCGTCCCCATCAGCGTTTCGATGCGCTGGTAAAAGGCGGACTTCGTGTCCGCCTCTCCCTGGGCCGATTGTGCAAGACGGCGGTCGCTGATCAGCGCCGGGTTGGCTGTGCGGTTGACCCCGACGATCTGCACGCCCTGTCCGCTGGTGCCGACGGTGCGCGCCCTGACCTGCAACTCGCGACGGCCATAGCCCGGCGTCGACGCATTGGCGATGTTGGATGAGACCAGTTCCGCCCGTTTGGAGGCTGCCGTCAAGCCGGACAGGGCACTGGCAAGGGTTGCACCGATGGTCAACTAACGCTCCTATCGCTTTAGGTTGGCGGTTTCTTGCAGCATCTCGTCCACTGTCTGGATAACCTTCACGTTGGAGGAATAGGCGCGCTGCGTGGTGATCAGGTTGGTCAGCTCCGATGTGACATCGGTGGTGGATTGTTCCTGGCTGTAGCCGACCATCTTGCCGGTCGGCCCATCACCCGAGTCCCAAAGGTAGAACGGCCCGGATTCGGCCGACAGCTGGTAGGTCTGGTCGCTGTGCGAGGCCAGACCATTGGGGTTGGGCACGTCCACCACCGGGATCTGGTAGATGACCTTGGAAAATCCCTGATCATAGTTGGCATGAAGGTAGCCGTTGTCGTCAATCTCCACCCCGACCAGACGCGCAACCGGGGTGCCGTTGGTGGCCTTGCCGATCGGCGCGAAGCTTTCGGACAATTGGGTCATGCCGCCGGTCACGCCGATGGCCCCGATATCAAGGTCGACATTGCCGCCACCGACCGCCAGCGGGATGACGCCTGTGCCGGCGTCATAGTCGGCCCCGGTGACCGTCGAGACCGAAGCCAGGGTCCCACCAGAGCTTTGGCTGCTGTCGAAGGTGATGTTGTATTCGGCAATCACCGCATCATCAGAGGCCGAATCCGCGATGGTGACGTTCCAAGTGTTGGAAGCGCCCGTTGCCGGGACCGTCGGCGTGAAGACGTAATGCAATGTCTCCTGCGTGCCGAGGTTGCCGGTGTATTGCACCGACATTTGATAGGTCTTGCCGTCCGCGCCCGCTTGCGTCGCAGTGGCCGGCAGGTTTGCGCCAAGCGACATCTTGGTCGTCGGGTTGGACACATATTGGTTCTGATCCAGCTTGACCGGCGTCATCGCCTTCATGGTGTCGCGCGGGAAGTTCGCCAGCGTACCGTCCGGGTTGGCTGCCCATCCCATCAGAACCTGCCCCGTCGGCGTGCGCAGGATGCCGTTGGCATCTGCCTTGAACGACCCTGTGGTGGTCAGGGAAATCGGCAGATCGCCTATGCCACGATTGACCGCGTCGATCGTGGTGACGGCCATGAAACCGCGCCCATCGATCGCAAGATCCGTCGGATTGGAGGTGCCGATCAGCGGCCCGTGTTCGTCGATCAGACGGAAGCTGGTCGACCGCACGCCCCCCGCCGAATAGGCGGTGCTGAGATCGCCATGCACGACGACCGAATAAAACTCGGACGTGGCGCGTTTGTAGCCATAGGTAGAGGAGTTCGCGATGTTGTCCGAAATGGTTGCCAGACGGTTGGCATTCGCGTTCAACCCTGCCACGCCCGCATTCAGCGAAGAGGAAATCGTCATCGATAGCGCCTTTCTGCAGCTCGACCTTACTGGGCCAAGGTGACCGCTTCGACTTAAGATCCGCCTAACAGCTAAAATCCGAAGGGCTTACCGATTCTTGCGCAACAAGATGACCTCGATTCGGTTGTTGCGTGGTGCCGTCGGGTCCGCCGTAACGGGCTTGCGGTCGGCGTGGCCGCTGATGCGCGCGATTCTGGCGGTTGGCATTCCAGCGTTTTCAAGGAGTTGCCGGACGACCTGTGCCCGCGAGGACGACAAATCCCACGTCGGATTGTTGACCAGCATGACCGGATAGGAATGGACATAACCGTCGACCGCGATGGCATTCTGGGTTTGTCCTAAAACATCCGACAAAAGTGCGCTAATTCCTTGCAATGTTTCGCTTGGGGCCGCCGTGTCGTCGACAAACAGCGGACTGCCCTCCGCGTCGAACATCTCGATCACAAGGCCTTCGTCGGTGACTTTGGTGACGACATGGCTGAGCAGGCTTTGCATGGTCTGGCTTTCGCCGCCCTTACCCTCCAGCTTGCTTTGCAGTCGCTTGAGCGTGTCATCCTCAGCCGCTTTGTCGCGCCCAGCGGCATTGCCCCCGACGCCGCCGGATTTCTGTTCGTCGCCGGGCTGGGCCGCGGATTGTCCGGTGCCATTCTTGGCCATGGTCTTGTCGCTGAAGATCGACTCGCCGCCAAAGGCGCCATCCCCGCCGCCCGAGACGCGGTTGATCGGAATCGTCGGATTGAAATAGTCCGCGATGCCCTTGCGCTGCTTTTCCGTCGTCGCGCCCAGAAGCCACATCAGCATGAAGAAGGCCATCATGGCCGTCACGAAATCCGCGTAAGCAACCTTCCACGCCCCACCGTGGTGTCCGCCGACGTTTATGACCTTCTTGCGCTTGATGATGACTGGCGCGGCATTTGATTGCCCTGCCATTCCCACACCCATAGTCTCACCCAAGACCGACCATAGCGGTTCTGCGTGAATCCGGGCTTAACCCTTGGCATTTTATGGGTTTTCGGTCAGCCCCGCACCAGATCGGCCCGGACGGTCATGCCAATCATCGCATAATCGGAGACAAACTGGGTGGCAGCCGCGCGGGTCAGACCGCTTTCAAGGCGCAAGCCACGACGGGAGGCTATGGCCTCGGCCATCTCTGCAGCGCTGCACCCCCGCGTGGCGAGAAAATCCGCAAGTTCCTGAATTGAAATGCGGCCCGGTGCCGTCAGCGTCAGGTGATACCGCTGGAAGGCCTGATTGACCCCGATCAATCCCGCCTTCGGGAAACGGGCGAGCAGGCAGTTCAACATATGCCGGTCCAGGTTGACGGCGATCTGTGGGCAAAGGTCCTTGGCCGAGCAGGCGAGAACCGAAACATGCTTCAGAACCTGCGCCATCTCGGCACCAAGCCCATGTGCCGGGGCAAAAACGTCATAGATGGCACCGCTTTGTGGGCACAGGGTCACGCCCACGCCGGGGAGTCCGCGCAAGGCGGTATAGTGATCCTCGGCCTTGGCGCGCGTCAGGCCGCCGATTTCCAAACCGGCGGGGCCCTGAAAATCCTCGGCCGAAACCTCGGCCATCCTGCCGAGGCGCTTGAACATCGGACGAACCAGACGGATCGCCTCGGCGTTCTTGAGACGGACGGACAGATCAAACTTTTCGGCCATGGGTTCTGCGGCTTTGGGCAGAAGGGCCACCTGCACGCCCAGTGCGGCCAGAATCGGAAGCGCCATTTTTGCCACATCGCGCGGCACATTCGACGCAATCACACCGTGTCCACGGGCCAGCAGGGCCTCCGCTTCGGTGATCATCAAGCCGAAATGCCGCTTCAGGTGGCCAATTGCCAAGTTGGCATGGCTCCCGGAGGAGATCAGGGCGACTTGAACGGTCTCGTCAGCCAATTGGGATGGTATCATTTCTTCCTCCTGCGCTTGCTGCGGATTGTGCGGCAAGCGACGTCACCATTGCGTGACGGGTGCGTTAACGAAGTGTCAAATCGTACTCTGTCTCCCGTGGAAAATCACACTAAAGGAAAAAATGCTAACACTTTCGGCACGTAAGCAACTTTAGATTGCAACGACAAGCCGCAGAGCATCATAAATCGCCGCGTGGATGTTGCGCGCTTCAACGGCATCGCCAATCCGGAACAGCTGGAATCCGGCCGGGCCGCCGCACAGCGTCTGCGGTTGGGTGGCGATGAGGGCGTCGTAGTCCACCGCCCCAAGGTTCACCGCGTGCGGCTTGAGGGCGAAGTACACTTCATCCAAAGGTGCCGTGCCGTGGTTGACGACCACCTGATCGAAGTGGCGGGTGATCCCCAACTTGCTGTAGTCGCTGTCGATCGTGGCCTTGATCCGGTTGCCGTCCCGTTCGACCGAAGTCAGACGATAGGTCACCGTAAAAGTCACCGCCTTGTCCTGTATCGCACGCATGTAGGGGACAAGGTTCATCGCCATGACGTCAGGCGCAAAGGTACGGTCCGGCGTCATCACCTCGACGGTAGCTCCCGATTCCGCCAGAAGCTGGGCGGCCTGCAACGCAGTATGATCGCCCGCATCATCATAGAGCAGCACATTCTGCCCCGGTTTCACGTCACCCGACAGGATATCCCAAGCGGACACCGTCAGGTCGTTGCCCGAGGCGAGGATGTCCTTCTGCGCCATCCCTCCGGTCGCCACGATGACCACATCGGGGTTCAAGGCTTTGATATCCTCAGGCTCCGCCCAGGTGTTGAAGCGGAAATCCACCCCCAGAGCCGCGCACTGCGCCATGCGCCAATCGATGATGCCGATCATCTCGGCCCGGCGTTTGGTCCGGGCCAGCAGGCGCACTTGCCCGCCAGCTTCTGCCGCAGCCTCGAACACGGTGACTTTGTGGCCCCGCTCTCCCGCCACCCGAGCCGCCTCCAACCCGGCGGGACCAGCCCCCACCACCACAACCTGCCGCTTGGTGGCGGCAGGCTTGATGGTGTGCGGCATCGTTTCCTCACGCCCCGTGGCCGGGTTGTGGATGCAAAGCGCCATGCCGCCCTGATAGATGCGGTCAAGGCAATAGGTCGCCCCGACACAGGGGCGAATGTCATGCTCGCGCCCCTCGATGATTTTCTGCACGATGTGGGGGTCGGCCATATGGGCACGGGTCATGCCCACCATATCGAGCTGTCCGCTGGCAATGGCGTGGCGCGCGGTCGCCACATCGGGAATGCGGGCGGCGTGGAAGGTGGGCAGGCCCACCTCGGCCTTCATGCGGCCTGCGAAATCCAGATGCGGGGCGGATTTCATGCCGTGGATCGGGATCACATCGGTCATAGCCGCATCGGTATGGATGCGGCCCTTGATGATGTTCAGAAAATCCACCAGCCCCGAATCGCGGAACATCTTGCCAATGGCCACGCCATCATCGGCGCTGATCCCGCCCGCCTCCGCCTCATCCGCCGTATAGCGCATGCCCAGCAGGAACTTCTCGCCCACCCGCTTGCGGCAGGCCGCCAGAACCTCCATCGCAAAGCGCGCGCGGTTTTCCAGACTGCCGCCATAGGGTGCGTCAAGCTGGTTGGTGAAGGGCGACATGAACTGGTCAAGCAAATGACCGTAGCATTCAAACTCCACGCCATCGAGGCCCGCATCCTTCATCCGCTCCGCCGCATCGGCAAAGTCAGAGATGACACGTTCGATGTCCCAATCCTCGATCACCTTCGGGAAGGCCCGGTGGCTGGGCTCGCGCCCCGGACCGGCGGCCAGAACCGGCAACCAATCCCCCTTGTCCCAGCGGGTCCGCCGCCCAAGGTGGGTCAGCTGGATCATCACCGCCGCCCCCGCCTCGTGGCAGTCCTCGGCAATCCGGCGCATCCACGGCACGACCTCGTCCTTGTAGGCCAGCACGTTGTTGAAGACCGGCGGAGAATCCTTGCTGACCGCCGCCGAGCCCGCCGTCATCACCATGGCCACGCCCGCCTTCGCCCGCTCCAGATGGTACAGGCGATAGCGGTCTTTCGGCATCCCGTCCTCGGGATAGGCCGGCTCGTGACTGGTCGTCATGATCCGGTTGCGCAGGGTCAGGTGTTTCAGCTTATAGGGTTGCAGCAGCGGATCGTTCGACATCATGGCCTCCGGTTTGGGCCAAGCCTAATCCCCGCCAGCAAAAAGAAGCGCCGGTTTGCGACGCATCCGCTAGGCCATGCGCGACAAAAGTGCCACCAGCGTGGCCTGCTCGTCGGGGTTCAGCGGGGCCAGCGTTTCCGCCGTCACCTGCAGGGCCGAGGCAACCCGGCCCGCATAAAGCTGCATCCCGACCTTGGTCAGGCTGACGGTAAGGCGGCGGCGGTCCTCCGGGTCGGCGGATGTCACAACCAGTCCATCGCGCGCCAGACGGTCGACCACGCCCTTGATCGTCGCCGCGTCCATCGAGGTCGCCCGCCCCAGCGTGTTCTGGCTTTGCGGTCCCAGTTCCACCAGTTTGGCAAGCGCCGCAAACTGGGTCGTCGTAAGATCCGGGATCGCCGCGCTGAAAATCGAAAGATGCCGCTGCGTCACCCGCCGCAGCAAATAACCGACCTGCCGGTCGAGGGAATAATCGGATGTGATCGGTTTCATGGCCTTTGGATACCCAAGCCAAGGCAGACGCGCAAGGAAGTTGACAGGGGCTCGAGGCTGGTCGCAAACTGCTTCGCATGCAAACGATCGGAGCCTGAATGTCGTCCTATGCTCGCCCCTCTGATCTGGACGAGGCGCTTGGCCTTGCCGCACGGGGCCACCGCGTGCTGGCCGGGGGAACCGACCTTTACCCGCGCGCGGGTTGGGAGCTTGCGGGCGATGTGGTCGACATCACCTCTGTCCGGGACCTGCAGGGGCTTTCCTTTGACGACGGCCTGCGGATCGGTGCTTGCACCACCTGGTCAGCCATCGCCGAGACGAGCCTGCCCCCCGCGCTTCACGGCTTGCAACAGGCTGCGCGGCAGGTCGGCGGGCGCCAGGTGCAAAACGCAGGCACCATCGGCGGCAACATCTGCAACGCGTCCCCCGCCGCCGATGGCATCCCCCCGCTGCTGGCGCTGTCCGCCGAGGCGGAGATTGCCGGTCCGGGCGGCACCCGGCGGGTGGCACTGGAAAAGTGCCTGATCGGCCCGCGACGGTTGGCATTGATGCCGGGCGAGATTCTGGTGGCACTCCATATCCCGGCCGCGTCGCTGGAGGGCCGCTCTGCCTTTGCGAAGCTGGGCACGCGCAGCCATCTGGTGATTTCCATCGCCATGGTTGCCCTGCATGTGCGGGCAAAGGAAGGTCTGGTCACCCAAGTCGGTGCAGCCGTCGGCGCCTGTGGTCCAACCGCCCGTCGCCTCAGCCGTTTTGAAGCCTCGCTGCTTGGCCAACCTCTCGCGAAGATCGAGGTTGACCCCGGCCTCATCCGCCCTGACCTTTCGCCCATAGACGACATCCGTGCCTCGGCAGGGTATCGCGCGGGTGCTGCGGTAACCCTGATGCGCCGTCTTTGCGAGGACCTTTCCCGATGATCCACTTCACGCTCAACGGCAAATCCGTCTCGCTGAACGTGCCGCCGACCCTGCGGCTGACCGAGGCACTGCGGGAACATCTTGGCCTGAAAGGCACCAAGGTCGGATGCGACGCCGGCGATTGCGGCGCCTGCACCGTGCTGGTCGACGGACGCGCGGTCTGCGCCTGCCTGCTGGCGACAGCCCGCGTAGAGGGCGCCAAGGTCGAGACGGTGGAGGCCGAAACCCCCATCCTCACCCGCCTGCGCGCCAGCTTCCTGCGCCATGGCGCTGCCCAATGCGGAATCTGCACGCCCGGAATGCTTATGGCGGCCTGCGACCTCCTCGCGCAAACCCCCTACCCGCAGCCGGAAGCGGTGGAGCAGGCCCTCGGCGGCGTCCTATGCCGCTGCACCGGCTATCGCAAGATCATCGCGGCAGTGATGGACACGAATGCCGCCATGTCAGAACCTGTTTCCGGTTCAAAAGTCGGCGATCGCCTGCCCCGCGTCGATGGCGCAGCCAAGGTGGCGGGTGACAGTTTCGGAGCGGATCTTGCGCCCGTGGGTGCCCTGACGGTCAAAGCCATCCGCTCCCCCTACGCCCACGCCGCCTTCACCATTGGCGATCTCGACGCCTTCGCCACGCGTCCCGGCGTTGCAGGCATCTATACCGCCGCCGACATCCCTGGACGCAATGCCTTTGGCGTCATCCCGACCTTCGCCGACCAACCCGCCATCGCGACCTCCCCTGCGCGGTTCCGTAGCGAATGTGTCGCCTTGGTGGCGTTTGAACCGGGGACTGAGCCTGACCTGACCGCCTTCCCCATCACGTGGGATCCGCTGCCCGACCTGTTGACCCCGCAAGCGGCAGAGGCGGAAGGTGCGCCCCTGCTGCACCCGGACCGTCTCGCCAATCGTCTGACACAAGGCCGCGTCGTCAAAGGGGATGCCGCACAGGCCCTCGCCCGATCCGCACACATCGCCGCAGGCAGTGTCACGACTACCCATGTCGAGCACGCCTATATCGAACCGGAAGCCGGCGCCGCCTGGATGGACGGCGAGACCTTGGTGATCCGCGCCTGCACCCAAGCTCCGGTGATGGACCGGGATGACACGGCCGCTGTCCTTGGCCTACCTGCAACTCGTGTCCGGATCATCCCTTCCGCCGTTGGCGGCGGTTTCGGCTCCAAGCTGGATGTCAGCCTGCAACCGTTGATCGGCCTGATCACCCTGCTGACCGGTCGGCCCAGCCGCATGACCTACAGCCGGGCCGAAAGCATGGAATCCACCACCAAACGCCACCCGGCCGAGATCACCGGCCGCATCGGCTGTGACGCCACCGGCCGCATCACGGGCATGGAGTTCGAGAGCCGCTTTGATACCGGCCCCTATGCCTCCTGGGGGCCAACGGTGGCGAACCGCGTGCCCGTCCATGCCTCCGGCCCCTATCTGACCCCGAACATCAGCGCCCTGGCGCGCGCGATCCACACCCACGGCCCGGTCTCAGGTGCCTTCCGGGGCTTTGGCGTGCCGCAAGCGGCGGTGTGGCAGGAAACCCTGTTTGACGATCTGGCGGGACAAGTCGGAATGGACCGGCTCGAGTTTCGCATCCTGAACGCCCTGCGTGACGGCGATCTCTCTGCCACCGGCCAGGTGATGCGCGCCACCGGCATCGCCCCCTGTCTGGTGGCGCTGCGCCCGTATTGGCAGCGCGCCTTGGCCGGAACTGCGGGCACCCCTTTCCGAGGTGTTGGTGTCGCTTCATGCTGGTACGGCTGCGGCAACACCGCCCTGCCTAACCCCTCGACGATCCGGATTGGCATCACGCCAGCCGGAGACTTCGTCCTTCACCAAGGCGCCACCGACATCGGCCAAGGCTCCAACACTGTCATCGCCCAGATCGTCGCCCAGACGCTTGGCATTGCCGTAAGCGCCCTGGGCTTGGTCGGCCCTGACACCGCGCTGACGCCTGACGCCGGAAAGACCTCTGCCAGCCGGCAAACCTTCGTGACCGGCCGGGCGGCGCAGGCTGCAGCAGAAGCCATGCTTGCAGCCCTGCACCGTCTCGGAAACCAGCCGCTGTCCTCCATGCCGGTCGATCAGTTTGGCTACGCCTTGACCGTCGACGAAACCTACGACCCACCGACCAAACCGCTTGACGCCAATGGTCAGGGCAGCCCCTACGCCGTCTATGGCTTCGGCGCGCAGATGGTGGAACTGTCGGTCGACCCCGAGCTTGGCACAGTGAAGCTGCATAAGATCACGGCCGCCCATGACCTTGGTCGCGCCATCAACCCCCTGCTGGCCGAGGGCCAGATCGAAGGCGGCATTGCCCAAGGCATCGGCATGGCGCTGATGGAGGAATATATCTCCGGCCGCACCGACAACCTGCACGACTACCTGATCCCGACTTTCGGCGACGTGCCCCCGATCGAAAGCATCTTGATCGAAGTGCCGGATCCCGAGGGTCCCTTTGGCGCCAAGGGCTTGGGCGAACACGTGCTGATCCCGACCGCCCCCGCGATCCTCAACGCCATCCGCCACGCCAGTGGCGCCCGGATCACACGGCTTCCGGCCCTGCCGCACCGCATCCTCGCCGCCATGAAGGAGGCCGGTCATGTCTGAGAAAATCCGCTGCGATGCCTGCCCCGTCATGTGCTACATCGCCCCCGGTCAGACCGGCGCCTGCGACCGCTACGCCAATGCCGATGGGCGGATCATCCGCACCGACCCCGTGGTGATGCTGTCGCACGCCCTGCAATCCGGCAACCGAATCGTCCCCTTTGCCAACCGGGAATGGAACGGAACCGCCATCTCAGAGCCTGTTCCGGCCGATGTTTTCGTGACCGGCATCGGGTCCGGCACAACCTATCCCGACTACAAACCCGCCCCGTTCATCGTGTCTTCAAAGGTAGAGGGCGCCGATATGGTCACCGTGGTGACCGAGGCGATCTTCTCGTATTGCGGTGTGAAGGTGAAGATCGACACCGACCGCCATCTGGGTCCGGAAGGCGCGAAGGTGCGGTTCAGGGGCGAGGTGATCGGCCATGTCACCACCGCCGAATATGGCAGCCAGATGCTGTCGCTCGGCGGCGTGCATCACCTGACCGGAGGATCAAAGGCCGAGGGCCGCGAGACCTGCGCCGCGATGCTGGCGTTGTGCAATGCCGAAGCCGTGGAATTGACGATCGACCACGGCGCCCGTGTCACCGTGCAGGCCGGACTGCCGCCGGTCGTCGACGGCACGCCGGAACACCGGATGCGCGTCGGCTGCGGGTCCGCCACGATCGGCATGTTCGCGGCCCAGTGGCAGGGTCTGGTGGATGAGGTCGTCGTGGTGGATGACCACATCACCGGAGTCGTCTCGGAACACCAGGCGGGCAAAGTGCTCGACTGGCCTGCCACCGGCATCCGCATAAAAGGCTACCGCTCCACCCCCGGCCGTTATTTCCGCGTCGCCGACCCCGGTCTCGGCTGGGGCGGCACCGTCTTGACCGACCCGCTGGAGATCCTCGGCCCGTGGCGACCTGAAAAAGGCGCCCGCCCCGGAATGACGCTTCTGATGGTCTCCACCACCGGAGAGGATCACGGATATTACGTGCTGGATCAGGCTCTGATCCCGCAGAAAGCACCGCTTCCGCCAGACCTTCTGCCCACCGTCGCCCTGATCGCCGAGAACTGCGAGCCAGCCCTGTGCACCGTCCTGTTCGTCGGCGGCGCCGGAGGCTCGCTGCGCGCCGGCGTCACGAAAAACCCGGTTCTGTTGACACGGTCGGTCCAGTCGGGCCGGACCAGACTGACCCTCGGCGGGGCGGAATGCTATGTCTGGCCCGGCGGCGGCATCACCTTCATGGTGGATGTCCTAGATCTTCCGAAAGGTGCCTTCGGCGCGGTTCCGACCCCCGCCCTCGTCGCCCCGCTGGAATTCACCCTGCGCATCGGCGACTATCTCGCCATGGGCGGCCATACCGGCCAGATGGTGACCGTCGAACAGGCCCTTGCCCAAGGTGGCGAATACCCGACCGCAGCGCTCCTGCGAGCTTGGCCGCGTGAGGGCGAGCGATGAGGCCGCAAGTCACCCAATTGTCCGATGGTCGCCTTCATCTGCAGCATGGGCCGATCGACCTGATCTGCGAGGCCTGGGGCAGCCGCCCTGCCGTCGCGCAGGCCTACCACAACGCCACAGAGCGTTTCGATGGCCTGCTGGAAGAGCTTGTGGCCGAAATGCCCGCGCTGCGCAGCCCCGACACGTCACTGAGCGGCCCGATTGCCCGCAAAATGGCTGCGGCCATTGCCCCCTACCGGCCCGCTTTTATCACCCCGATGGCCGCAGTGGCAGGTGCCGTAGCCGAGACCGTCCTTGCCGCGATGACCCGAGCCGCACTCCTGCGGGCCTATGTCAACAACGGCGGCGATGTCGCACTGCATCTTTCTCCCGGGGAAACCCTCACCGCCGCCATCGCAGGCACCCTGCATCGGGTCACCATTGCCCATTCCGACCCGATCCGTGGCATCGCGACCTCTGGTTGGCGCGGCCGCAGCTTTTCGATGGGGATTGCAGATAGCGTCACTGTTTTGGCCAAAACCGCTGCCATGGCCGATGCCGCCGCCACGATGATCGCCAATCAAGTGACCCTGGGCGATCATCCCGCCATCCAACGCGCCCCGGCCAACAGCCTGCAATGCGACAATGACCTTGGCCCGCGTTTTGTGACCACCGATGTCGGCCCACTGACCAAGGCCGAAACCCGCCGCGCCCTGTCAAATGGCCAGACCTTTGCCGAAACCTGCCGGCAGCGCGGCCTCATCCTTGGCGCAGCCCTCTGTCTCAATTCTGAAATTTGCACCGCAGGTGCCACTCTTCTGGAGCCCCTTCATGCCTGACTTCCCCCTCCGTCGCCTGACCCTGCAGATCGAAGAGATCTTCCACGAGGGCGGCGCGACCTCTACCCCCCGTCTGCGCGGTGCTATCCTCGCCGTCGTGAAGAACCCGTTTTCCGCCGGCTTCGAGCCGGATCTGCAACCCGCGATGGAAGACCTCAAACCCCTTGGCCTGATGATGACCGACCGCCTGATCGCAGCCCTCGGCGGACGCGAGGGCATTGACGGCTACGGCAAGGGCGCCATGGTCGGCGCATCAGGCGAGGCGGAGCACGGTGCCCTCTGGCACGCGCCCGGCGGCTATGCCATGCGCGCCCGCCTTGGCGAAAGCCGGGCGATCGTGCCCTCGGCCATGAAAGTGGCCCCAATGGGTGGCAGCCTTGACGTGCCTTTGGCCCATATCAATGCGGCTTACGTCCGCAGCCATTTCGACGCCATCACCGTCACCGTGCCCGACGCCCCCCGCGCCGATGAGATCGTCTTTGTTCTGGCGATGTCGAAAGGCCCGCGGATCCACTCCCGCATGGGCGGGCTGGAGGTCTGGCAGGTCAAGGGCGAGGACGGGTTGCGCTGATGTCCCTCATCGCGGGCGTTGATGTGGGCGGGACCTTCACCGATCTGGTGATCCTCGATCCCGCGACTGGCGGCCTGAGGATGGCCAAAGTGCCCACCACCCTGCCCAATCAGGCCGGCGGCGTTCTGGCCGCCTTTGCGGCGGCCGATGTCAACCTCGCCGATATCGGTCTCATCATCCACGGCACCACCACCACAACCAATGCCGTGCTGGAGCGCAATCTCTGCAAGACCGGTCTGATCACCACCCAGGGATTCCGCGACGTGCTGGAACTTGGCCGCCGTACAAGGCCGCAAGCCTATGGCATGAAGGGCCAGTTCCGTCCCGTCATCCCCCGCGACCTGCGCCTTGAAGTGCCAGAGCGGATGGATGCTTTGGGCAGAATAGTAACACATCTTGACGAAAGCGCCGTGAAGGCTGCCGTCATCCAGTTGCGCGACCAAGACTGTGAAAGTCTGGTCATCCACTTCCTGCATGCCTCTGCCAACCCTGCCCACGAACTCCGCGCTGGCGAGATTGCGCGACAGCATTGGCCCAACGACCACATCACCCTCGGGCATACCCTTGTGTCCGAAAGCCGTGAGTATGAACGCGGCGTCACCGCTGCCGTCAACGCCGCCGTGCAACCCTTGCTGGAGCGGTACCTCAGCCGCCTGGCGCAGGACCTGGGGGCCCAGGGTTACCCCGGAAGCCTTCTGGTCATGAACGGCAATGGCGGCATGGTGGCCGCTGAAAAAGTTTCGCGAGAGGCGGTCAAGACGGTGATGTCCGGCCCGGCCTCTGGCGTCATGGCGGCACTGGCCACCGGGCGGCGGGCCCGAATGCCAAACCTTCTGACCTATGACATGGGCGGCACCTCGACCGATGTCGCGATGATCCGCGACGGCCGCGCCCCGGTGTCAAACGAGATCGAGGTGGAATATGCCATGCCGATCCACGTGCCGATGGTCGATGTCCGCACCGTAGGCGCCGGTGGCGGCTCCATCGCCCGCATCGACGCCGGGGGCATGTTGAGGGTCGGTCCGGAAAGTGCGGGCTCCTATCCCGGGCCTGTCTGCTATGGCCGTGGCGGCACGTTAGTGACGATTTCCGACGCCAACCTGATCCTTGGCCGCCTGCCCGCTGCCCGCTTTGGTGTTGCGGCAGGGGCAGCGCGGCAGGCCATGCTAGACCAGATCGCAACGCCCCTTGGCCTGACCGTCGAACAGGCTGCCGGGGCTGTGGTGCGCATCGCCAACACCCATATGGCCGGGGCGATCCGCATGGTCTCCTTGTCTTTGGGTGCCGATCCCCGCGACTTCGCCCTGTTCGCCTTCGGCGGCGCCGGCCCCTTGCATGCGGTGGCGCTGGCGCGGGAGCTCGCCGTCCCCCGCGTTCTGGTGCCCGCCCGTCCCGGCCTGACCAACGCCCTGGGCTGCGTCGTGGCTGACCTGCGGCACGACTTCGTGCGCACACTCAACCAGCCGCTTGATCTCGCGGACATTGCCCGGGTCCATTCCGTGCTCTCCGCCCAAGAGGCTGAGGGCCGCGCCATGATCGCCGCCGAACAGGTTCAGGTCGCATCGATTGAGGCCGAATACTCGGCCGACATGCAGTTCATCGGCCAGACCCACGTGCTGCGCATCCGTCTCCCCAATACATCGCCTGCGCGAGAGGACCTGCAGACCCTGTTCGAAGCCGCCTATTTCGCCCGCTTCCGCGTTGACCTGCCCTCAATCCGCGCCAACCTGGTGAATCTCTGCGTCTCGGTCATCGGTCGCAGGCCAGAGCCTGACCTTGGCCAACTCATCCCGATTTCCGGCAGATCAGAGACGCTTTTGCCCCGCGAAACCCGTCCGGTCTGGTTCAACGGCTGGGTGCAAACGCCCGTCTACTGGCGCGATCATATGCCGCTGTCCGCCACCCTCTCAGGCCCGGCGATCATCGAGCAGATGGATACCACGGTCCTCATCGACCCCGGCTGCCATGTCTCCACCGACCATGACGGAAATCTGATCATCGAGGTGCCCCATGCCAACACCTAAAATCGACCCCGTCACCTTGGCCGTCATCCAAGCCAGCCTGCAGCAGATCTGCGACGAGATGGACCTGACCTTCTCCCGCGCCGCCTTCTCTCCGGTGATTGCCGAGGCGAATGACCGGTCTGACGGCATCTACGCCGCCGAGGATGGCGCTCTGATCGCCCAAGGCGCGCAGGGCCTGCCGGTCTTCGTGGGTGTCATGCAGTTTTCCACCCAATCCCTCATCGCCCGCATCGCCGCTGGCGTCACCGCCGCGCCCAAGCCCGGCGACATCTACATCGTCAACGACCCCTACCTCGGCGGCACCCACCTGATGGATGTGCGCTTCGTCCTGCCCTATTTCCGCAACAACAGGCTCGCTTTCTGGCTGTCCAACACCGGCCACTGGCCAGATACGGGCGGCGCGGTTCCCGGCGGTTTCTCCGCCTCCGCCATCAGCGCGGAACAAGAGGGCCTGCGCCTTCCCCCCGTCAAACTTTTCAAGCGAGGTGAGATGGACCGGGAGATATGGGACATCATCCGCTCCAACATCCGCGTGTCCGATCAGCGGATCGGCGACGTGAAGGCGCAGGCCTCGGCCCTTCTGGTCGGGGCCGAGCGTCTGACGATGCTGTTGGACCGCTATTCGGATGCCACCGTCGCGCAAGCCATCGCCGAAATCCGAAAGCGCGCCAGCCAACAGATGCGCAAGCTGATCACCCTCATCCCCGAAGGCCGCCACGTCTCCCGTGCCTTCGTCGACAGTGACGGCGTGGTCAATGAACCCCTGACCATCGCCCTTTCGGTCGAGCGCAAGGGCGACGCTTTGCATTTTGACTTCGCTGGCTCTTCGCCGCCCTGCATGGGACCGATGAACTCGGTCCGCGCCACGACCCTGTCTTCCGTCTATCTCGCGATCCGCCACATCTTCCCCGAGGTGCCGCTCTCCTCCGGCGCCTTCGAGCCGCTGATTGTCGAAAACATCGCCGGAACCTTCCTTGACGCAGCCTATCCCCGCCCTGTCTCCGGCTGTGCTGCCGAGGTCAGCCAGCGCATCGCTGAGGCCGTTTTCGCCGCGTTGGTGCCTGCTTTGCCCGACCGCGTCACCGCTTCCCCCGCCGGAACCAGCGGCAACTTCGGGCTTGGTGGGCATGATCCGCTTACGGGCCGCGACTACGTCATGTACCAGATTTCTGGCGGCGGTTACGGCGGCAACGCCGACCATGACGGGCTGTCGAACGGCTGCTCCACCATTGGTATCTCGAAAGCGCCGCCGGTCGAGATCATGGAGCAGAACTTCCCCATCCTTTACCACCGTTACGCCCTGCATGAGGGCTCCGGCGGCGCGGGCCAGCATCGCGGCGGCTTCGGGCTGGACTACGAAATCGAACTGCTGCGCGGCAACGCCCGGGCCAGTTTCGTGATGGATCACGGTCGCACCGGGCCGCAGGGTGCCTTGGGCGGGCAGGATGGCGCGGTCAACCGGGTTGAAGTGATGCGCAACGGCGTGACCTCGGTCCCCGAGCATCTCTCGAAAGCCCAAGACATCGCCCTCGCCCCCGGCGACCGCGTTCGCGTGCGGACCCCCGGAGGTGGCGGCTACGGCCCGCCCGAACAGCGCGACAAGGCGCTGATCGAGGAAGACCTGCGCCTTGGTCGCTATTCTGTCGAGGCCTCAAACCGCCTATACAGAGCCTGATTAGGCCCCTTTGTGCCGCTGCCAGCCGATCCGGTCGAACAGCGGCCCATAGGCCTGCGCCAAAGACCGCAGCGCCGGCCCATCCACCCGGTCTGTCCGGTCCCAGGCCTTGTTGGCCAGCCCGAGGATGCGCGGCGCCAGCATCGGCTCCATCTCCACGTCATGCGTGGTGAATTCGCCCCAGAAGCAGCCCTCAACACCCAGCACCTTGTCGGCAATATCCTCGGCGCCCGCTGGTACCGGCTTCCAGTTCACCACATCTTCCAGCGCCACATAGGCGGCCCAGGCCGCGCCCCAGTCCTGCGGGTCAGATGTATGGGCCATGTCGAAATAGATGTTCTGCGCCGGACACATCACCACTTGATGCCCGGCCCGGGCGGCGGCAATCCCCGGCCCCTGACCCGTCCAGGAAAACAGCAGGCAATCGTGACCAATCCCGCCATTTGCGCCCTTATGCGCCTCCTCCCAAGCTGCCGTCCGGATGCCATGTGATTGCAGGAAACTGGCCAGTTTGGACATCGCCCAACCCTGCACGTCGTCACGATGCTTCAGCCCCAGATCAGCCTTCAACTTGGTGATGGCGGGTGAGCCGTCCCAAGCCCCATGCGGCAGTTCATCACAGCCCAGATGCAGGATGCCGATCGGGAACATCCCCGCCACTTCCAACGCCAAAGGCTCCACCAGATTCCATGTTTCCTGCATCGCCGGGTTCAGCGTGTTTTCCAGAAAGCCATGTACCGACATTTCGGCCCCATTGTCGCCCCGGTCTCGCATCCCGGGATGGGAAGCGTTCAGGGCGTGGGAATGGGCGGGGACTTCGATTTCCGG
>CANGHD010000024.1 GCA_947453525.1 Paracoccaceae bacterium
TGAAGGTCTTGTAATAGAAGCCGCCCGGCAGGAACCGCGCCAAGGCGTTGTTCACCACACCCACGTCGAAGTCGAGGCTCGGCCAGTGGTTCTGGCTTTGCGCCTCCATGCCCTCAAACGTTTCGGTTGTGGTGGCGCGCTGGTTGGGTTCCATGAAGGCGCCCCGGCCGAGGTTGATCAGCGCGTTCGGTTCTTCAGCGCCCGAGGCGACGGCTCCGCGCGCCCGGTGATACTTGAAGCTGCGGCCCATCAGCATCTGGTCATTGGCCAGAAGCGAGGCGGCAAGGGTATCGCCCTTGAACCCACGCAGGCGCTTGCCGTTGAAGGTGAATTCCACGGCGACGGAGCGGTCGATCAGACGACCGCCTTTGGCGAGACGGGTGGACATGTCAGAACCCCTTCCAGTCGGGCCGTTTGGCCTTGATCTTGTCCTGCAGCGCCTGCGGCGGGGCCGATGATTGCGCGGGATAGGTGCCAAACACCTCGAGCGTGGCGGTGTCGCGGGCGGCGAGGAACCACTTGCCGCAGCCGTAAGCGTGGCGCCAGCGTTCGAAATGCACGCCCTTGGGGTTCTTGCGGGCGAACATATAGGCCTCGAACTCTTCATCCGTCGAGCCCGGGCCGAACCGCTTCAGATGCGCCTCGTAGCCGGGCGACAACTCGGTTTCATCGGCCATGACGCCGCAGTAGGGGCATTCAAGCGTCAGCATCGCAACCTCCTTGAGCGCGGCCGTGGCCCGCGCCCGATGTCTCTGGGCTCGCACGAAAAATTATCGGCGAAAATTCATGAGTCAGCATGGCACACGCCCGCATTTGAGCAATTCCACCGGAATGTCGCCAAAGGCCCAGATCAGGGTGCCAACGAACAACCAGTAGGCCTGCACCCGCAGCGCCAGATCGTGGGCGCGCTGGTGCGCCTCCTTGGCTTGGCGGTAGGTGATCTTGCGCGCCTCGGCCATGGCGTGGAACGAGCGGGCGATGCGCAACTGCTCCATCGCCTTGCGGTGCGCGACGGATTGGGCGCGGGCCTTGGCCGGGTCGGGGTCCTTCGGCGGCGGTTGCACGGTACGCGCCAAGACGGCGCGCTTGGCCTCGGCCCGGATCAGCCACCAGTCGTCGGTCGTGCGCGGGTCGAAGAAATAAACATAGGCCGCAACCCCGGCCACGATCGCCCCGGCGCGGGGCAGCCAGAGGCCAGTCAGGAAATAGTCCATAAGCGCGCCCAAGACCAGCGTGGCGCTGAAGCCTATGTTGTAGAACACCGCCGTGCGCCGTTCCAGAAAACGGCTGAGCGGGGTTCTGTGGCGCTTGTGGATCACGAACGCCTCCGCTTTGGATTGGTGGGGATTGGGGCATCGCTCAACGCCCAGCCCCGACGCAATAATTTTCGGCGAACGTTATTGGGATGCCCGTGACGGGGCATGGAGTCCGGCGGGCCATCAGTGCGCCACCCCGGCGGCGACCGATTCGTCGATGAAGCGGCCTTCCTTGAAGCGCCACATGTCGAATTCGGCCGCCAAGGGGCCCGGCTCGCCCTTGGCCATCAGTTCTGCCATGGCCCAGCCGGAACCCGGGATCGCCTTGAAGCCGCCGGTGCCCCAGCCGCAGTTGATGAAGCAATTGCCGAGCGGGGTTTTCGAGATGATGGGCGAGCGGTCGCCGGTCATATCCACGATGCCGCCCCATTGGCGCAGCATCTTGAGGCGCGAGATGATCGGGAAGGTTTCGATCAGGGCGCGGAGCGTCTCTTCGATGTGGTGGAACGACCCGCGCTGGGTGAAGTTGTTGAAGCCGTCGGTTCCGCCGCCGATCACCATCTCGCCCTTGTCGGACTGGCTCATGTAGCCGTGCACCGTGTTGGCCATGACGACCACATCCATGCAGGGTTTGATGGGTTCCGATACGAGCGCCTGCAAAGCCACCGCCTCGACCGGCAAACGGAAGCCCGCCATGTCCGCGACCTGACCCGAGTGGCCTGCGACGACGATGCCGAGTTTCTTGGTGCCGATATGGCCTTTGGTCGTCTCCACCCCGGTCACCACGCCATTGGCCGAGGTCACACCCTTCACTTCGCAGTTCTGGATGATGTCCATGCCCATCGCCGAGCAGGCCCTTGCATAGCCCCAGGCCACCGCGTCATGCCGCCCGGTGCCGCCGCGCGCCTGCCACAGGGCCCCAAGCACCGGATAACGCGGGCCATCGATGTTCAGGATCGGGCACAGCTCTTTCACCTTTTGCGGCGAGATGAACTCGGTCACCACGCCTTGCAGCATGTTGGCATGGGCGGTGCGCAGATAGCCGCGCACCTCGTGGTGGGTCTGGGCCAGCATCATCACGCCACGCGGGGAGAACATCGCGTTGTAGTTCAGGTCCTGGCTCAGCGTCTCATAGAGCGAGCGGGATTTTTCGTAAATGGCCGCCGAGGAATCCTGCAGGTAGTTCGAGCGGATGATCGTCGTGTTCCGCCCGGTGTTGCCGCCGCCAAGCCAGCCCTTCTCAAGGATCGCCACATTGGTGATCCCGTGGTTCTTGCCAAGGTAGTATGCGGTGGCAAGGCCATGGCCGCCCGCACCGATGATGATCACGTCATACTGCGCCTTGGGCGCGGGCGAGGCCCAGGCCCGCTCCCATCCCATGTGGTTGGAGAGCGCCTCACGCGCCAAGGCAAAAGCGGAATAGCGTTTCATGAGGGGTCCCTTTGCAAGCTTGGCTCTGCGTCTTCCATGGCAGGGATGGGTCGTAACGCCACTGCCCCCAGCGGCACAATGGGGAAAATTGCGACAAAAGGTCGGGAAGTCCAGCGCTATGGGGCCGGCAGCGGCGGTTTGGCGGTTCACGATGTCGCGCAGCGTCCGGGCCTTGGGCATTTACGCTTTTGCTGAGGCGGGGAAGCCGCTAATCAGACGCCAGAAAAGACGACGCTGAACAATGATGGGGCGATGATGGTCGGATTCTGGATTTCTGCGGGCGCGATGATGGTGATGGTGGCGGTGGTCCTGCTGCAGGCGTTGCGGCAGGCCAAGGACTTGGGCCCCGCCGGGCTGGAAGACCTTGCGATCTACCGCGACCAGTTGGCGGAAGTGGACCGTGACCTCTCCCGTGGCGTGATCCCGGCGGACGAGGCGGGCCGTCTGCGCATCGAAGTGCAGCGTCGCATGTTGGAGGCCGACCGCGCCCCGATGCAGGTTGTAACGAGCCGTCCCGTCAGCCTCGCCTGGGGGGCATCGCTGATCGTGCTGGCGCTGGTGGCGTCGGGGGTTCTGTATCTGTCGCTGGGGGTGCCGGGCTATCCCGATCTGCCCATCGCGGGCCGTCTGGCTGATGCCGAGGCCGAATACATGAACCGCCCGCATCAGGATGATATCGAGGCCAAGGCCGGACCCTTCACGGCGCCCGTCGATGTCGACAAGACAGCCCTCGACTTGATTGCCAAGCTGCGCGCCGCGGTGGCCTCGCATCAGGATGATCTGCAGGGCCAGACCCTGCTGGCCCAGAACGAGGCCAAGCTTGGCAACTATGCCGGGGCCCGCAAGGCGCAGGCTCAGGTGATCCGTTTGAAGGGTGATGCGGCGACACCGCAGGATTACAGCGCCTTGGGCGAGTTGATGGTCTATGCCGCAAACGGTCTGGTGACGCCCGAGGCCGAGGCGGCCTTTGCCGACGCCGTCAGGCGCGATCCGAAGGATGGCTCGGCCCGGTTCTATCTTGGCCTTATGGCGGCACAGGTCGGCCGCCCGGACCGGACCTTCGCCCTGTGGAAACCGCTCCTCGATGAAGGCCCCGAGGACGCAGCCTGGATAGCGCCGATCCGCGCCCGGCTTCAGGACGTGGCCGATGCGGCCGGCATCGCCTATACCGCTCCCTCGGCCGCAACAGGCAAGGGCCCGAGCGCCGGCGACATGGCCAATGCGGCGCAGATGACGCCCGAGGATCGCCAGAAGATGATCGAGGGCATGGTCGGCGGTCTGGAAGCGCGTCTCATGGCCGACGGGGGCGCTATCGAGGACTGGACCAAGCTGATCAACGCGCTTGGCGTCCTGAAAGCCAGTGACCGCGCAATGGCGGCCTATGCCAAGGCACAGAAGGATTTCGCGGGCCATCCCGGTGAGTTGTCCGCCTTGCAAGCCGCCGCCGTGCAGGCGGGCATCGCCCCATGATCCATCAGGACATTCTGGAATTCGCCACGATCCTGCCGCCCAACCGGGCCATCTGCGGGCTGGACTTGGGTGACAAGACCATCGGCGTGGCGATATCGGACTTGCGCCGCCTGGTGGCCACTCCGGTCACCACGATCCGCCGCGTGAAGTTCACCGTCGATGCGGAAGAACTGCTGAAACTGCTGATGGCGCGCGAGGTCAAGGGCATCATCCTTGGCCTGCCGCTCAACATGGACGGCTCCACCGGACCCCGCGTGCAGGCAACGCAGGCCTTCGCCCGCAACCTGATGAAGCTGACCGACCTGCCGATCACCTTCTGGGATGAACGCCTGTCCACCGTCGCGGCCACAAGGGCGCTTCTGGAGGCGGATACGTCCAGAAAGCGTCGCGCCGAGGTGATTGATCAGGTTGCCGCAGGCTATATCCTGCAAGGCGCCCTCGATCGGCTGGACACTCTGTCCCGGCAAAGGGCCGCCGATCTGGAACCGGGAGAAGACGCATGACCGACGAGATCTGGGCGCGCGACGAGGTGCAGTCCCCCTGTATCAAGATCTGCGTCGTCCACCCCGAGGAACGCCTCTGCATCGGCTGCTACCGTACGATTGATGAGATTGGCCGCTGGAGCCGGATGAATGTCGCCGAACGTCAGGCGGTGATCGACGATCTGCCCGCCCGCGCGCCCCGACTGGCCAAGCGGCGCGGCGGGCGCATGGCAAGGCTCGACCGCTGAGATCGGAAATCGGCATCCCGAGTATTTTCGGCGAAAATTCTTGGGCGGCTCCGTCAGGCGTTTTGTCGGCCCAATCGGCCACCCCGGCGTGTCGGCGTGGTCGGCACGTCAAGCCCGGCCGTCAAGGTCGCGGTCATCGGATGGTCCGGTGCGCCGGTGCCATATTGCTCCAGCAGCACCATGATGGCGGCCGAGGTATCCGCCCCGACCGTCAAGCTCAAAGCCCAGTCGATGAAGATCGACCGGCACTCCGCCAGCGTGATCCCTTCGATCGCGTAACTTTCGCGCACAAGGCCCTTGGGGTCGGCTTCGGTTCTGTCCACGTCAGGTTCCTTCACTGTGTCAGGCTTTCACTGTATCTTGATGTCACCGGTCAGCCCGTCGATCACCGCCGCCGCCTGTGCAGAAGCTTTGACCAAGGCCGCCGTCAGGCCCGCGCCATCAACCGCCGCGGTTTCGCGCAGCAGGAACGCCTTGGCCCCTGCCCCCAGCCCCTGCGGGTCCAGCGCCCGACCCGATAGCAGACGTGAGCCCGCCTGCAAGCGCCAATAAAGCCTCGCCGCCTCCAACAAGATCGTCTCGTCCGTTTGCGACAGGTTGCCGCCACTTCGGCCAGCCGCCAGTTGCCGCTCGACCCCGCGCGCCGGGCTGCCAGCCTGCAGGGCCAGCATCTGGGCGCAGAGATCGATGTCCATCAGGTGGCCCGGCCCGTTCTTGGCCTCCCAAGCCCCCTCGCCCGGTTTGGCCCCGGCGAGCCGCGCCCGCATCTCGGCCACATCGCGCCGGACCTTGGGCCCCTGCCCCTTGCGCCGGATCAGGTCGCGCCGGAACGCCTCGACCTCGCCAGCCAGCGAGGCATCCCCGGCCAGCACCCGCGCCCGCGTCAGCGCCAAATGTTCCCAAGTCCAGGCCTCGCCCTCCTGATAGGCCTTGAAGGCCTCCAGCGCGGTCGCCACCGGCCCCTGCCGCCCCGAGGGGCGCAGCCGCATGTCGACCTCGTACAAGCGCCCTTCGGCAGTCTGCGCCGTCAGCGCCGTCACCAGGGCCTGCGTCAGCCGGGCGAAATAGGGCCGCGTGGCCAAGGGCCGGAGCCCGTTCGAGGTCTCGGCCCCCAAGGGATCGTAGATTACAATCAGGTCAAGGTCGGACTGCGCATTGAGCCGCGCCGCCCCGAGCGAGCCCATGCCCACAACCACAGCTCCCCGTCCGGGCGGCGGCCCGTGGCGGCGGGCGAATTCGGCGAGCACCACCGGCCAAAGGCCCGCGACCACCGCCTCGGCCAGATCGGCATAGGATTTCCCGGCCTCGAAGGCATCGATCAGCCCGCGCAGGTGATGCACGCCGACGCGGAAGTGCCATTCCTTCATCCAAAGCCGCGTGACCCCCAGCGCGCGTTCGTAGTCCACCCCCTCCAGCCGCTTGGCGAGATCGGCCACCAGCCCGGCGACACCGGGCCAAGGCGCGAAGAATGCGCCGCCGATCACGCCGTCCAGCACGGCGGCATTGCGCGACAGATAGCGCGCCAGTGCCGGAGCGGTCGCGGCGATATCGAGGATGAGATCGACCAGCGGCGGGTTCGCCTCGAACAGGCTGAAAATCTGCACGCCCGAGGGCAGACCGGCCAAAAAGCCGTCCAGCGCCACCAAAGCCTCCTGCGGCTCTGCGCCCTGCATCAGCTTGCGCAACAGACCCGGTTTCAGCCGGGCAAAGATCGCCTGTGCGCGGTCAGAGCGCAGCGCGGGATAATGCGGCCAGCGTTCGACGATGGCCCGCGCCTGCTCCGACAGGTCCGGCGCGGGTTCCGCGGTGACCGGCGAGAAGAAGCCCTCCGTCAGCCGGTCGACCCGGCGCAGCAGGTCGAGAAAACTGGCGCGAAAGGCGGCGGTTTCCATCGCGCAGAAGGCGGCAATCCGCGCCACGCCTTCGGGGGTCGTGGGCATGGTCTGGGTCTGCTGATCCAGAACCATCTGCAGGCGGTGCTCGATCTCGCGCAACTCGCGGTAGGCGGCGGCCAGCTTCTGCGTGACCTCGGGCGGCACCCAGCCCTTGTCGGCAAGCGCCGCCAGCCCGCCTTCCGTCGTGCGCGACCGCAGGTCCGGATCGCGCCCGCCCGCGATCAACTGGCGGGTCTGGGTGAAGAACTCGATCTCGCGGATGCCGCCCTGGCCGAGCTTGAGGTTATGCCCCTCCACCACCAAAGGCCCCTTCAGCCCGCGATGCTCGCGGATGCGCAGGCGCATGTCATGGGCGTCCTGAATGGCGGCATAATCCAGATGCCTGCGCCAGACGAAGGGGATCAGGCCTTTCAGAAACCGCTCTCCTGCGGCGATATTCCCGGCGCAGGGGCGCGCCTTGATATAGGCGGCGCGCTCCCATGTCCGGCCCTCGGCCTCATAATAGGCATGGGCTGCGGCCATCGACAGGCAGACTGGCGTGACCGAAGCATCCGGGCGCAGGCGCAAGTCGGTGCGGAAGACATAGCCTTCAGAGGTCAGATCGGACAAAAGTCCGGTCATCTTGCGGGTGACGCGGATGAAGGCGGCGCGGGCCTCCATCTCGGTTCCAGGATAGCGGGTTTCGTCGAAGAGGCAGATCAGATCAATGTCCGACGAATAGTTGAGCTCATGGGCCCCCATCTTTCCCATGGCGAGCACCACCATGCCGGACCCATCAGCCCCATCGCCTGCCGGCAGCTTGCCGCGCCGGATTTCATCTGCCACCAGCACCGTGACGCAAAGCTGCACCGCCCGGTCGGCCAAGCGCGTCAGCGAAGCCGTCACCTGAGCCAGATCCCAGACCCCGCCCAGATCGGCCAAGGCAATCAGCACTGCCGCCCGCCGCTTGGCCTGCCGCAGGGCTAGGCCCAGGCTGTCAAGGGTCTGGCCCTCAAGGTCCGCCAACACGCCCGTAAAGGCCGCTTCCGGCGACTGGGTCAAGGCGCTCGCCAGCCATGAGGCCTCGCGCCGCATCAAATCGCGCAGATAGGGCGCGCAAGAGGCGCTGGCCGCCAGCAAATCCCGCAAGCCCCGCGGCAGCCCGGCAAAAGTCGCACCGATTTCAGCCACCACGGCAGTGTCAGACACCAGAGGCGAACGGGTGAGGCGGGCGGCGAAATCATGATCCATGCCCTTGTTCTGGCCCGGTCAACGGTCGCGGTCAACTGGACAGAATCCACCGCGCTTTGCCCGGCGCAAGACGGCTCCCGCCCGAGGCGGAGGCCGGCCCAGCGAGCCCCAAAACCGTCGCCGCACCGGGCAGTGTGGGGGTGGGGCGCTGTGCCGGAGGCTTGAGGGGCTTGCACGACCCTTTCAGGAATGGGATCAGGAGGGCTGGAGGAGCCCGATGTCCAAAAGCCTGACCCGCGTGAAAGACGCCCTCACAGCCCATGGCCTTGACGCGCCGATCGTCGAGACCCCCGCCTCCACCCGCACGGCGGCCGAGGCGGCGACGGCGGTGCGGGTCGAGATTGACCAGATCGTCAAATCCATCCTGTTTCAGGGGGGGAGCGGCGGGCTCTATCTGTTCCTGACGGCGGGTGGCAATCAGGTCGACCTGAATCTGGCCTCGCGCTTGGCGGGCGCGGCCCTGTCGCGCGCGGATGCCACAGCCGTCCGCGCCATCACGGGCTTTGCCATCGGCGGGGTTTCGCCGGTGGGTCACCTGCAGCCCTCGCCGATCTGGATGGACCCGCGACTTTGCGACTTTGCGCGCGTCTGGGCGGCGGCCGGCACGCCACATCACATTTTCGCCGTGGCGCCCGCGGTGCTGCAGCGCGTGACCGGGGCCATGGTGGCGGACTTCACGGTTTCCGCCCCATCCTGATACCGGGCGACGGCGCATCGCGCCGGGATCTTCGGCGAACATCCCGGCGCGACGCGCGCTCGGCGGACCCGGCTGGGGGGCATTCTGCCCCCCAGACCCCCCTGAGGATAATTGCGGAAAGCCAGGCGAAAGCGGCGCGGGGTTGCGGTGGCCTCGGTTCCGGGCCTAATCAGGCTCGAAACGGTGAGGAGACGGACTTGGCGACGATTGATGGACTTCCCACCCTGCGTGAGGTGATCAATGCCCATGATCTGGTGGCCAAGCGGCAGTTGGGGCAGAACTTTCTGCTGGACCTGAACCTGACGGCCAAGATCGCCCGGCTGGCTGGGGATATTGCCGGGTCGGACGTGCTGGAGGTCGGGCCAGGGCCGGGCGGCTTGACGCGTGGCCTCTTGATCGAAGGCGCCCGGCATGTGGTGGCCATCGAGAAGGACCCGCGCTGCATTGCCGCCTTGCACGAGATCTCCGCTGCCTATCCCGGCCGCCTGACGGTGATCGAGGGGGATGCGATGGAGATCGACCTCTCCGGTCTTCTGACGCCGCCAGTCCGGATCGCGGCGAACCTGCCGTACAACGTCGGCACCGAGCTTTTGATCCGCTGGCTGACGCCCAAGGTCTGGCCGCCATTCTGGACCTCAATGACGCTGATGTTCCAGCGCGAGGTCGCCTTGCGGATTACCGCCAAACCGGGGGACGAACATTACGGGAGGCTGGCGCTGCTGTGCCAATGGCGGTCGGATGCCAAGATCGTCATGCATTTGCCGCCCGAGGCCTTCACCCCCGCCCCCAAGGTGCATTCCGCCGTGGTCCACCTGACCCGACTGGAGGCACCGCGCTTTCCGGCCGATGAAAAGGTCCTGAACCGCATCGTCGCCGCCGCCTTCAACCAGCGCCGCAAGATGCTAAGGTCGAGCCTGAAATCGCTGGGGCCGGATATGGAGGCCTTGCTGGACAGCGTGGGCATTCCCCCCACAGCGCGGGCCGAAGAAATCGCGCTGGAGCGGTTTTGCGCCCTCGCGCGAGCCTATGTGGAAAGGGGCGCCTGAGGCGCCCCTTTGATGTCATTCCATGACGGGTTCGGTGGGTCCGGCATCCGCTGGCTTTTTCGCAACGCGGGCACGGGGCTTTTTCGGTGCAACCTCACCAGTGGCGGCGGCGTCGCCAGACGCGCCGTCAGGTGCTGCTGCGGTCTTGGGCGCAGCGGCTTTCGGGGCCTTGGGGGCCACAAGCTTGGCGGCCGCCGATTTTTCAGCAACCGGCTTTTCGGCACCGGAGGCTTGAAGCACGGGCTTGGCCTCGACCGGGGTCTGGGCGGCCTGCACGGCGTCGGTCATCTTGACCTCGACCGGCGCAACCTCGGACCGCAGGTCTGCGCGGAGGTCGGGACGAAATTCGGCTTGCACTTCGACACGGGGAGCTTCAGCACGGGGAGCCTCGAAACGGGGAGCCTCGAAACGGGGAGCCTCGACACGGACGGGCTCCGGCGCGCGTTCTGTCGGGCGGTCCTGCGGGCGGTCCTGCTGGGGATGATAGCTGCGCTCGGACCGGGGCTGATCCTGACGAGGTGGCTGATCGTTGCCCCGCGCCTCGGTGCGGTGCTGGTCGACGCGCGGCGGATAGGTGCGGCGCTGTTCATTGCCACGCTGACCATCGTTGTTGCGCTGGCCGTCGTTGTTGCGCTGGCCGTCATTGTTGCGCTGGCCGTCGTTGTTGCGCTGGCCGTCGTTGTTGCGCTGGCCGTCATTGTTGCGTTGCCCGTCGTTGTTGCGCTGGCCGTCATTGTTGCGTTGCCCGTCATTGCGCTGGCCTTCGGGGCGGTTGGCGTCATTGCGGTTTGCGTCCGCCCGGGTGCCATCGTACCGCGGGCCTTCGTTTCGCTGGCTTTCTTGCGCACGCGGTTCGCGCTGTTGCTGCTGGCCGCGATTGTCGCCACGGCTCTCGTTGCGGTTTTCGCCACGCGGGTCATTGCGGTTGTCATTGTAACGCGGCGCGCGCTGGCTGTCCTCGTAGCGTGCGGGACGCTGGTCGTTCGGGCGATCCGACGGACGATCGGAGCCGCGATCATTCTGGCGGTCACCACGCTGGTCCGGGCGCGGCTCGCGGGAGCCAGCCTCGGGGGTTTCCACCAGACCGGCGTCCTCTTGGTCATTCATGTCGATGACATCATGGCCTGACACGTCCGGCTGTTCGTAAGACCTCTCGTCGCGGTACTCGCCCCGGTCGTCGCGGCGGTCGTTGCCTTGCGGGCGGTCGCGCTGTGCAGGCTGGCCGTTCTGCGAGTATTGACCAGACTGGCCACCTTGGTTGGATTGGCCATTCTGAGCGTAAGACTGACGGCTTTCCTGTTCGGCGGCCATCTCGCGGTTGGCTTCGGCGAGAAGCCGCGTGTAATGCTCGGCATGTTGCAGGAAATTCTCGGCGGCCACACGGTCATTCGACAACTGCGCATCGCGGGCGAGGAACTGGTATTTCTCGATCAACTGCGCGGGGGTGCCCCGCACCTTGCCATCGGGTCCGGAACTGTCGAACACGCGATTGATGATGTTGCCGAGCGTGCGCGGGCGGTTCGTCTTCGAACGCGAACGGGACTTGGAAGAGCGCATGTTGTCCTTTGATCCGGTTGTCCTGCGCCCCATCACCTTGGCTTGAACGGCCAGAGGAAACATCAGCGAGAGGGCGGGCATCCGCAGGCTTCGTGGCGGCCAGAATGGCCTTCCGCGTCAGCTTGCGTAAATCTGACTAACCACAGCGATGGCCATGGAGCAAGTAGATTCTTCGACAAATGCAACCAATCGGCGCTCAGGTGGCACCGGTGTCACTGTCTTTGGCGGGCATTTCCGCGCAGACGACGCGGTCGCGGCCATCCAGATCGGGCAGGATGCGCAACCCGGTGAGGCCCTGTTTCTTCAAAAGCGCCACGACGGCCGCACCTTGGGTCGGCCCGATCTCCAGCAGCAGCCGGCCACCGGGCAACAGGCGCGCAGGCACGCCGATCGCGATGGCGCGGTAGGCGGCCAGACCGTCACCGCCGGGGGTCAGGGCCTTTTTCGGCTCCCAGTCCCGCACCTCGGGAGCCAGACCGGTCATCTCGGCCTCGGCGATGTAGGGTGGGTTGGCGACGATCAGATCGTAGCTTTCGGACACGGCGCGAAACCAGTCAGAAGCCTTGAATTCGGCGCGGGTCAGGGCATGCCGGGCGGCGTTGCGCGCGGCGACCCGAAGCGCCGCTTCCGACAGGTCAACTCCAAGACCTGTGGCGGCAGGCATGCCCAGCAGGCAGGAAATCAGGATGCAGCCGGACCCGGTGCCAAGGTCGAGAATGCGGCTGAACGGGTGTTTGAGCACCTCAGCCACCAGAACCTCGGTTTCGGGGCGCGGGTCCAGCGTGTCACGCGTCACCTCGAAGCTGCGCCCCCAGAACAGGCGCTCGCCCAGAATCTGCGCCATGGGCTGGCGGGCGGCGCGCTGTTTGACCAGATCCGCGAAGGCCTTGGTGGCTTGTGGTGAAATCGAATCCTGCAGGTGCAGGGTCAGGCGATCCGAGGGCACGCCCATGGCCTTGGCCATCAGAAGGCGGGCGTCGCGGGGGGCATCTTCGATGCCTGCATCGCGCAAGGCGGTGATGCCGTCGCGCAACGTCAGGGCGGCACTCATTCCACGTCTGCCAGCTTGGAGGCCTGATCATGGGCGATGAGCGCATCGATCACCTCGGTCAGATTGCCGTCGAGGATCTGTCCCAAGGAATAGAGCGTCAGGTTGATGCGGTGATCGGTCATGCGGCCCTGCGGGAAATTATAAGTGCGGATTCGCTCTGATCTGTCACCACTGCCGACCTGAGCTTTGCGGTCGGCAGAACGTTCGTTGGCAATGCGGTCACGTTCGATCTCATACAGCCGGGCACGCAAGACCGCCATGGCCATGTCCTTGTTGCGATGCTGCGATTTCTGCGCCGAGGTGACGATGATGCCGGTCGGCAGGTGGGTGATGCGCACAGCGCTGTCGGTCGTGTTGACGTGCTGGCCCCCTGCTCCGGAGGCCCGCATGGTATCGATGCGGATGTCGGAGGCGGGGATGTCGATGTCGACCTCCTGCGCCTCGGGCAGCACCGCGACCGTCGCCGCCGATGTATGGATTCGCCCGCCCGCCTCGGTGGTGGGCACGCGCTGCACGCGGTGGACACCGGATTCGAATTTCATGCGGGCAAAGACGCCGTCGCCCTGGATATGGGCGCTCAGTTCCTTGATGCCGCCAAGATCGGTGACCTGTTCCTCCATGATCTCGAAGGTCCAGCCCATGCGCTCACAATACTTCTGGTACATGCGCAGCAGATCGGCGGCGAACAGGCTCGCCTCCTCGCCGCCGGTGCCGGGACGGATCTCCAGAATCGCCGGGCGGGCGTCGGCCGAGTCCTTGGGCAACAGCGCCAGCCGCAGAGCCTGCTCCATTTCCGGAATACGGGCCTTGAGGCGGGGCATCTCATCCTCGGCCAAGGCCTTCATCTCCGGGTCGGCCAACATGATCTCGGCCTCGGCCAGATCATCAAGCGCGTGGCGATAGGCGTTGATTTCGGCGATCACCGGACCAAGGTCGGAATACTCGCGGCTGAGGTCGGCGATCTCGGACGGGCTTCCGCCGGCGTTGAGCCGCGCCTCGACATAGTCGAAGCGTTGCGAGATCTGGGCGAGTTTTTCCAATGGAACCATAGGCGCGGTGTGGCGTGGAACGGCTTGGCGGTCAAGTGCCGTGGCAGGGGTTAATCCTGACGGCCGTGCGGCTGAGGTGCGGCAGAGCGTTCGGGGGTGTGACACCCCCGCACCCCCTTGAGATATTTTTGGACGATTGAAATCGGGACGGTTGGGTCAGAGGTGGCTGAGCCAGTCTTTCAAGCGGGCGGCGTTCACGCCCATGTCACCCTCGCCAAAACGTTGACGCGAAAAGATGTCAAGGCGGGTGCCCGCCGGGGTCGTGCTGGCCTCGGCGGTGACATAGTCGGGGTAGCCCATCAGGAACGAGCGGGCGACCCAGGTGATGCGGCCCTCCTCGGGCGTGCCTGCGAGGCGAATCGTGCGGGCGGAGGTGAGGGCCGTTGCATCGAGCCTGGCCAGAACCTCGGACGGGGTGCCCGAGGCCAGGCAGGTGGCACGCGCGCCTTTCGGCACGATGGTCACCTTGCCTGTGCAGGGGCCGGGGCTGGCCGGATCGGGTGTGGCCACACCAACGTGCCATGCCGCGGCATCTTCGGGTGCGAGCCGGACATAGGCCGACAGCGCGAGCACCGCGATCACAATCAGCGCCGCGATAATCTTCAGAGTCATACGGATCACCTTTATGTCCTGCCCTTGCGTGGTGTCATGCGTCAGCGTTGGGTTCTGGCCCAATGGAACAGGCAGACCAGTTCATACGCCACATGCGCGCCCGCAACCGCTGTCGCCCCCGTCGTATCATAGGGCGGCGAGACTTCAACCACATCGCCGCCGACCATGTTGATCCCCGCAAGGTCGCGCAACATCGCCGCCGCTTGCCATGAGGCCAGCCCGCCCCAGACCGGAGTGCCGGTGCCCGGTGCGAAGGCCGGGTCCAGCGCGTCGATGTCGAAGGTCACATAGGTGCTGGCGTCGCCGACAATATCCTTGGCCTTGGCCACGACCCAGTCGGTACCCTTCTCGTGCACCTCACGCGCGGTGATCACGTTGACGCCCAGATAATCCTCGGTCGTGGTCCGGATGCCGATCTGAACCGAACGCTTGGGGTCGACCAGCCCGGATTTCACCGCCTTGTAGAACATGGTGCCATGGTCGATGCGGGCATAGTCGTCATCAGGCCACAGATCGGAATGGGCATCAAAATGGATGAGAGAGAGGGGGCCGAATTTCTCCGCATAGGCGCGCAGGATCGGGAAGGTGATGAAATGATCACCGCCAAGCACGATGGAGCCCGCCCCCGCGCCAAGGATGGTGCGCATGTGATGGGTCAGTGCTTCGGGGAAATCCTGCGTCCTGGCATAGTCGAAAGCCAGATCGCCGTAGTCGATGATGTTGAGCTCGTCCAAAGGGCTGGTCGGCCAGCCATGTGGCGGATCATAGGGCATCAGGGTCGAGCCCTCGCGGATCGCCCGCGGCCCGAAGCGGGTGCCCGCACGGTGGGTGACCGCCTGATCAAACGGCACCCCGGTGATGGCGAGGTCAACACCGGTCAGGTCTTTGGTGTAGGTGCGGCGCAGGAACGAGGTGGCGCCTCCGAAGGCGTTTTCAAAGGCATAGCCGCGCTGGCTGGTGCGGGTGAAAGCGGTATCCACCTGCGATTTGGCGTCTTCCAGGGACATGGGGCTCTCGGGAATGTCTCTCGGGTCATTGCGACCGGAGACGCCGCTGATCCGGTGAAGTGAGGGTAGAGGCTGGGGTGGGAATGTCAACGGGGTGGCCATCGTAAGCGCAGCTCTGAACAAGATGTGACACGGCAGGAGCGGGAGCGATCGAGGTTGACAGGAGAAAATGCATCGCCCCCCTTCTACTTCAACCCATCATTTGGTAGAAACCCACCTCACAATTGACAACGGCGATCGCTCATAGACTTCGAGAAATGGAAGAGGGAACACCGGTAGATGTCTATCAAGATTGCCGTGATTGCGAATTGCCAGGCCTCTCCACTTTATTTTTTGCTTCCCTACATGAGTTCAGATATTGAAGTGGTAAAAATACCACCAGTCCACACAATTGCCAAGAAAGACGTCAGAATCGTGCTGGATGCGGTAAATGAGGTTGACTACGTTATTCATCAGCCCATCGGCGCAGATTTTGGCCCCATTTCGGTAGAAAACATCAAGATCGCGGCACCGCGGAAACAATATATCTCTTTCCCATCAATCTATTTTTCCGGATTGCTGCCACATCTAAGCTATTTGCGCAGCCCAAACACCGGATCTATTCAATCACCGCTTGGCGATTATCATGATATTCGAATCCTGCGCGCTTTCCTCGACGGGAAATCGATTGACCAGTGCATTGCGACGGTTGATGACTTTCCGTTTGATGGATCCCATTTCTTTCAGTCCTGCTTGGCAGAGAGCAGACGGCGGGAAGTCGGACTGGATGTCCGTGTCATGGACCGGGTTGAAGAGCAAATTCAGACTTCGCAGACATTTTATACTTTCAATCATGTTGACAATCAGTTGATGTGGTATGTTGCAGAAAAGACGCTGGAAATCATCTCTGCGAAACGGGATAAGGCAGTTCGTCCGCCCGTCACCAAGCTTCTCGGTACCGTCATCGCTGGAGTCCCGGAAAGACTCTGTGAAGAACAGCGTCTGGAGTGGCGCAATCCACAGTATTCCCTTTTGGGCACACCACTTGATTTGCGTCAATTGGCGTCGGAGAGCTACGCCATCTATCAGTCTATAGCAGACCTGCGTATGCTCATTGAATTCAATCGCCATCGGTTTGCCCCCGGGATAATCTGAAGTGACAAAATTGCGGTTCTGATGGTCAAAGCCATCCCATGCGGTATCGTCATTCCAACAACGGCTTGCTTTGAAGGGCCACAGGTCGGTAGAGAAGGCAAGCGACCAAAATATTGAAACAGTGAGAGGCGAGATCGGAATGCAGAGTGAAGACTTTTCGGCAGTCATTATCGGCACTTCAAATTCCATTTTGATGAATGCTTTTACTTGGGCCTTTTCCCGTGCCACCGGGGTTAGGATGAAGAATATGTCCCTTGGAGCGAGTTGCAGTGCCAATGCGGCTTGGGCAATTTCAGGCGTCGACTTTTCTGATTTCAACTTTGCAATTATTGAACTTAGCAACAATGAAGAGCATCAAAATACACACGGGCTTACGTCAACCGGGCGATTCAAGAATAATCTCTGTACACTCATCGACACGTGTTCGAAGGCAGGTGCCATTCCAATCGTGGTATCGTTCCCACGGCTTTACTATGTCGACAGAGATCGGCCAATACACGAAAGCATGATTGCCTTGTGTCGCAAATTGAATGTGACAACTCTCGACATTTACAAAGTAATTGGCGCGGCGGTCGCGATGGATTACACCAGAACACCGGTAGGGAAATATTTCATGGACGAGGCCCATTTAAAACAACGCGTGGCGCGATCGATCGGGTTTGAACTGATTTCGCAACTTCGGCGTATTATCAGATCGGGGCCGATACTCAATAAGGAAATGCATGAAACCCATAACAGAACTTACTATCTCGATGCTAGCAACATCGACTGCTTGCACACAGACTTACGCACGACATCCTTGATTTCGCAGTCGGTTGTGGTTCTGAATCTTGAATCGAAGCTTTCAATGGATTTTCCTGGGTCTGGTGACAAGCTTACTGCGGTGCATTTGAATGCGGCAAGGAGCAACGCTGGACTGACGGTCGGGGGAGTGCGTGTATTGGGCAGATCACCCGAGAGCGACGTGACTCCGCAGAAGGATCTTATTTCTGTAATCCGCCCACTTAAAACGATGCTGGAAGTCAATGGCAAAACAACCATCGAAGCCATTGCGGAAGAGGGTTCCGGAACCAACCCAAAGTTCGAGATATGTGGTTTTGTCATTCAGAGAAGGGAAGAGGAAACATCGATCCGAACCGCTTCTCGTCCGTTCATGATCACTGAGGTGGCCGACACCCTAACACCCTCCGTGCTGCAACACATCAGCTTGATGGTGGCTGCAGAATAGATACTGCAAGATGATCAATGGTTTGTGCGCGGCATATATGGCGTCAAGGTATCGCCAGGCATGATCGCAACGCGAGTGACCACCAAGGCCAACCTAAAGTGCCACAGTCAGTCCTTCAAACCTCCAGCAACTTCGCGGTGCCGAGATTCCAATCTGGAACGCGGAACTCATAGTCAGAAAACCAGAATGGGGGCCGCTGTGGCTGCCAGAACCGTAAGGATACCCTTGGCAGCTTGGCGAACCCCTTGCCATCCTGCAGGCCTTTGAAACGATTGCCGTGTCATGGCGCCCATTTGATCTGGCGCCGGATGATCTTCGCGGGTGATCCTGCAATAATGCACGAGCCTTCCTTGAAAACCTTGTTGATCATGCTCCGGGCGCCAACGACGCAACCATCGGCAACTTCAGCGCCTTTCAGGAACAAGACCTCTTGGCCAATCCAGACGCCGCTGCCAACCTTGATCGGCTTTGGCGGGTTGATCCGCTTGTTGGTCTGAAGATCAAAGACGCTGTGGGCATCGCTTGGCCTGAACTGAACGTTCTGGGAAAACAGACAGTTGCTGCCAATCTCGACAGAAGAGCCTTCGTGACACATCAATGCCAAGGCACCTGAGCATTTTACCTGCTTGCCGATATGAACCGATGCCCCGTTGGCCAGATGAATGGCCCCGAACACAACGCAACCTTCTTCGATGACAAGCGTATTGCCGGTCCCCACCAATGTCACATTCAAGTTGGGATGATCAGAAGACTGCGCCACCTGAATAACCGATCCCGCTTGGTCGCCCATCACTTTCATGTCTCACCCGCCCGTCTTTCAATGATGGCATCTCGCATCTGGGGTCCATGGACCTGATCCCGGGTCAAGGGAAGCGGCCGGACCGGAAACGCGATGTCACTAAGGCTTGGGCCAACCACGTTCGTCAAGCAGTTCGTTTGCCAGCGCCCCCACCGTTGCGAGAGGTGGATCGCCCTCGATCAACTCGAAAGCGGCCGCCGCGTCAACCGATCCTGAACCCTTCCCGCACCAGATCGTCGGTCACCCGGGCGATGGCCACCGTCAGCGTCTCGGCGATGAAATCGATCTCGGTTTCGGTGATCACCAGAGGCGGCGACATCACGTTCAAATGGCCGATCGGGCGCACCAGCAGACCAAGGCTTTCGCAGACATTGCTGATGCGCTTGCTTTCGTTGACGCCATCGGGAAGCAACGCCTTCGTCTCCTTGTTGGCGACATTCTCCACGCAAAGCATCAGCTTGCGGCCCCTCACATCCCCCACCAAGGGCAGGTACGCCAGTTCCGCCATCCGCGTCTCGAAATAGGTCCCGACCTGGGTCGCATGGGCCAGCAGGTCCTCGCGCTCGATGATCTCGATGTTCTTCAGTGCAGCGGCGCAGGCCACCGGGTGGCCGGAATAGGTCAGCCCGGAGGTGAACCAGCGTTCGCCGCCCTTGGCCATGGCGTCCCAGATCCGGTCCGAGAAGATCACGGCACCGAGGGGCTGGTAGCCCGAGGTCAAGCCCTTGGCCGAGGTGATGATGTCGGGCTGGACGCCGAACTCGGACAGGCTGGCGAACCAGTGGCCCAAGCGACCGAAGGCGGTGACGACCTCGTCGGCGATGAAGAGGATGTCATGGCGCTGGCAGACCTGCCACATCCGGTACAGGTAGTCCTGCGGCGGGATAATGATGCCGCCCGAGGCCTGGATGGGTTCGGCGATGAAGCCACCGACGCGGTCAGCCCCGACCCGCGCGATCAGCGCCTCGAACTCGGTCACAAGGTCGTCGCAGAACTGCGCCTCGCTCAGATGGGCGGGGCGGCGATAGGGGTTGGGAACCGAGAGATGGTGGATGCCGTCGCACTTGTAGCGGAACTCCTCGACCCGGTCACCGGGACGCTTGCCGACCGATTGCGACAGGTAAGTGGAACCGTGATAGCTGTGTTCCCGCGCCACGATATCGGTCTTGTCGGGGTTGCCGCGCGCATGGTGATAGTAGCTGACCATGCGGACGGCCGTATCCACCGCCGTGGAGCCTCCGGTGGTGAAATGCACGCGGTTGAGATCGCCCGGCGCCAGTTCGGCGATTTTGGCCGCCAGACGGGCGGTGGGTTCGTTGGTCATGTCGACGAAGGTGTTGGAGAAGGCCAGCCGTTCTGCCTGATCGGCGATGGCCAGGGCCATCTCACGCCGGCCAAGCCCGATGTTGGTGCACCAGAGTCCCCCCACCGCATCCAGATACTTGCGCCCCTCGGCATCCCAAAGGTTGCAGCCCTGCCCTTTCGTGATGACCAAAGCGCCCTCTTTCTCAAAGGGGCCAAAGTTCGTCCAGGGATGCAGCGAATGGCGGCGGTCCATCTCCCACAGGTTGGCATTGGTCAGGACTTGCGGGGCGATCGGGGTGGCGGCGGTCATTTTGAATCTCCAGTCAATAGAAGAAGCCTAGCAGACCGGAGTGAAAACGCCAGAGCGGTTTGATCAAATTATCTGTTCGGATGATAGATGAACTTACAGAAGAAAGGTGTTGCCACGACAGAACAGGGGCCAATTGCCCATCCTACCCGAGACCTCGGCATCCCATTCACTCTGGCCCAAATATCCCACGGGAGGTCTGGAGGGTGTGAAACCCTCCAGTCCCGCTGCCGGACATCAAGACGTCAGAATGGAGAGCCGCGCAGAAAGCCAGGATGGGCAATCCGCCCATGCTGGCCAGTAGGGTGGGGTTCAACCCCACCCTACCTTAGCCGAGCGCGTAGCCTGCCCCGCGCACGGTACGCAGCGGGTCTTCGCCACCAAAGGTGCACAACGCCTTCCGCAACCGGCCGACATGCACGTCGACCGTTCGGCTGTCGACATAGATGTCGCGGCCCCAGACCCGGTCGAGCAACTGCTCGCGCGAGAAGACGCGGCCGGGTTTCTCCAGAAGCGTTGCCAGCAGGCGGAACTCGGTCGGGCCCAGTTTCAGCGTATTGCCGGCGCGGTGGACGCGGTGGGTTTCCGGGTCCAGCGTGATATCGCCCCATTCCAGCGTCATGCCCAGGGTTGCAGGCCGCGTCCGGCGCAGGTGCGCGCGCAGGCGGGCCATCAGCTCGACCACCGAATAGGGCTTGATCACATAGTCATCCGCCCCGGTCTCAAGGCCGCGCACTTTGTCGACCTCTTCCGAGCGGGCCGACAGCATGATGATCGGAATGCCCCGGGTTTCGGACCGCATCTTCAGACGGCGGCACACTTCCAGCCCCGAGACATGCGGCATCATCCAATCCAGCAGGATCAGATCCGGCGGGCTTTCCGACACCAGCACGAGGGCTTCCTCGCCATTGGTGGCGCGCTGCACCGCAAAGCCTTCGGCCTCAAGGTTATAGGCCAGAACTTCCCGCTGGGCGGGCTCGTCCTCGACCAGAAGGACGGTGGGCTGGGCCATCAGCGGTCACCCGCGATGACGGATTCGGACTTGGGGCGCGGCGAAGAGGGCAGCGATCCGGTCGCAAGATAGATCACCTGTTCGGCGATCGTCGTCGCATGGTCGCCCACGCGTTCGATGTTCTTGGCGATGAAATGCAGGTGCATGCAGGCGGTGATGTTGCGCGGGTCTTCCATCATATGGGTCAGGAATTCGCGGAACAGCGCCGTATACATCTGGTCGATCTCCTTGTCCTGCTGCAGGACCGAGGTCGCCAGATCGACATCGCGCGCGATGAAGGCATCCAGCGCGTCCTTCAGCATGAGCCCGACCGGACGCGCCATGCGGCGGATCGACCCGGCAGCGCCCTCGATCGAATGCATCTGGGCCAGAACCATCGACCGTTTGGCGAGGTTCTTGGCATAATCGCCGCAGCGTTCCAGCGAGGCGGAGATCTTCATCACCGTCAGCACGGTGCGAAGGTCAGACGCGGTCGGGGCTCGCAGGGCGATCACGCGCACGCATTCGGTGTTGATCAGGTCCTCAAGCTCGTCAATCGCGCTGTCGCCGTTGCGGACCTGATCGGCCAAGGCCTCGTCCCGTGTTTCCAGCGCGGTGGCAGCGTTCGACAGGGCAGCCTCGACCAGTCCGCCCATTTTCAGAACTAGGGCTTGGACGCCTTCAAGGTCGCGGTCGAAGACGTTGGCGATATGGCGGTTGTTCATCTGATGCTCCTCAGCCAATCCGGCCAGTGATGTAGCTTTCGGTGCGCGGGTCTTTCGGGTTGGTGAAGATCGTCCCCGTTTCACCATACTCGACCAGATGGCCCAGGTGGAAGAAGGCGGTCTTCTGCGACACGCGGGCTGCCTGTTGCATCGAATGGGTCACGATGACCACCGAGAACTGGCTGCGCAGTTCGTCGATCAACTCCTCGACCTGTGCGGTGGCGATCGGGTCCAGTGCCGAGCAGGGCTCGTCCATCAAGAGCACTTCCGGAGAGGTGGCGATGGCGCGGGCGATGCAGAGGCGCTGCTGCTGGCCGCCGGACAGGCCGGTGCCGGGCGATTGCAGACGGTCCTTGACCTCGTTCCAAAGCGCGGCCTTGCGCAGGCAGCCTTCGACGACTTCATCGAGTTCGGCCTTGTTGCGGGTCAGACCGTGGATTTTCGGGCCATAGGCCACGTTGTCATAGATCGACTTCGGGAACGGGTTCGGCTTTTGGAACACCATGCCGATCTTGGCGCGCAACTGCACCGGATCGACGCGGGCGTCATAGATGTTCTCGCCCTCCAGCGTAATGATGCCTTCGACACGGGCCGAGGCCACGGTGTCGTTCATCCGGTTCAGGCAGCGCAGGAAGGTGGATTTGCCACAGCCCGACGGCCCGATGAAGGCGGTCACGGTCTTGTCGAGGATATCGACGTCGACATCCTTCAGCGCGTGGTTGGTCCCGTAATAGACCTGCACCTTGCGGGCTTCGATCTTGTTGGTTGAGGTTTGCACGTCGCGCTCCAGTCTAAGGTCTTTCATGTTTGTCTCTCCTGACTTACCAGCGGCGTTCATATTTGCGGCGCAGGATGATGGCGGCGGTGTTCATGACGATAAGGAAGGCAAGCAGAACGATGATGGCCCCCGAAGCGCGCTCCACAAAACCCGGATCGCCACGTTGGGTCCAGTTGTAGATCTGCACCGGCAGGGCCGAGGACGGGTCGAACAGACCCGAGGGCGGCGCGCCGGGGAAGTCTTTCACGAAAGCCACCATGCCGATGAGCAGCAGGGGGGCGGTTTCACCCAGGGCCTGAGCCAGACCGATGATCGTGCCGGTCAGCACGCCGGGCATCGCCAGCGGCAGCACATGGTGGGTCACGGTCTGCAGCTTCGAGGCGCCGACGCCAAGCGCCGCATCCCGGATCGACGGCGGCACCGCTTTCAGCGCGGCCCGTGTCGGGATGATGATGCGCGGCAGGGTCATCAGCGTCAGCACCAGACCGCCGACGATGGGGGCCGAACGCGGCAGGCCACCGATGTTGATGAAAATCCCCAGCCCCAGAATACCGTAGACGATCGACGGCACGGCGGCGAGGTTGGCGATGTTCACCTCGATCAGGTCGGTCCAGCGGTTCTTCGGCGCAAATTCCTCCAGATAGACCGAGGCGGCAACGCCGATCGGCAGCGCCAGACACAGCACGACGAACATCATATAGAGCGAGCCGATGATTGCCACGCCCAGACCTGCCGCTTCCGGCCGCTTGTCGGAGGCATCGGTCATCGTCAGGAAGCCCGGGTTGAACTTCATCACCACCACACCGGCGGCGCGCAACTTGTCCGCCAGCATCAGCTTTTCAGGCGAGGTGTTCTTGTCGCGGGCGGCGGTTTCCATCGTCACCCGGCCTTTGAAGTAGCCGTCGATCCGGCCATTGGCCAAGGCTTGAAACTGCACCGTGGTGCCCAGCAGCTTCGGGTTGGCCAGCACCATGTTGCGCAGGTTGGCGGCCGAGTCTTCCGAGACCATCTCGCCGATTTCCTTGTCGGTCAGGGTTCCAGCGTCGACACCCTTTGCCTTGACCTCTTCCGCCAGAGCCTTGGCGATCTGCTTGCCGTAGCCGATCGTGGTGACCGAAGCCATTTCCTTGGGATCGCCATGGCCGGCCTTGTCGAGCACGGCGGCGTCCAGCGTCACCGGGATCTCGATGAAGGTCTGGCGGAAGGCCGGCAGGCCCGCCGAGAAGATCGAAATCAGCAGCCACAACAGCGCCAGCAGGGCGAGTGTGATGGCCACCACGCCATAGGCGCGGAAGCGTTTCTCGGAGGCGTTGCGGGCATTGGTGCGCTGGTCGGGCGCGAAAAGCGAGTGCCCGGTCACGCCAGAGCTCGGACCAGCTGCGCCGGTGGGGTCGATCGCGGTCATTCGTACTGCTCCCGGTATTTGCGAACGATGACGAGGGCCACGATGTTGAGGCACAGCGTCAGGGTGAACAGCGTGAGGCCAAGCGCGAAGGCCACCAGCGTTTCGGGGGAATTGAATTCGGTGTCGCCGGTCAGTTGGCTGACGATCTTCACGGTCACCGTCGTCATGGCTTCAAAGGGGTTCAGCGACAGCTTGGCCGCAGCACCTGCCCCCAGCACCACGATCATCGTCTCACCAATCGCACGGGAGGCCGCCAGAAGCACGGCACCGACGATGCCCGGTAGGGCGGCAGGGATGACGACCTGACGGATGGTTTCCGAAGGCGTGGCCCCCAGACCCAGCGAGCCGTCCCGCAGGCTTTGCGGCACGGCGTTGATGATGTCATCCGACAGAGAGGAGACGAAGGGGATCACCATGATCCCCATCACCAGACCGGCGGTCATCACGGAGGAGGCCGAGTTGCCCCAACCCATCGGCTGGGCGATGAAGTCGCGCAGCAAGGGGCCGACGGTGATCAGCGCGAACAGACCGTAGACGATGGTCGGGATACCCGCAAGAATCTCGATCAGCGGCTTGACGACGCTGCGCACCGATTTGGAGGCGTATTCGGCCAGGTAGATCGCCGACAGCAGGCCAATCGGCACCGCCACGATCAGCGAGATGACCGAGACGTACAGCGTGCCCCAGACCAGCGGCCAGATGCCAAGGTCAGAGCCGCCGCCGAACTTCGGGTTCCACGAGGCCGAGAAGAAGAACTGCGACGCCGGGTAAAGCTGGAAGAAGTGCACGGTTTCCGAGAACAGCGACAGGACGATGCCCACCGTGGTCAGAACCGCGATCAGCGAGGCCGCGATCAGCAGGCCCATCGCCACCCGCTCGGTCTCGTTGCGGGCGCGGAACTCCGGTTTGATCCGGCTCAGTCCCCAAGCCGCGCCAGCCACACCCAGCGCCAGCGCCAGAACGGTCAGCAGCAGGCGCGAGAGCCATGCCGTGGACTCCACAGCCTGCGCGGCCGCGATCATCGACGGGTTGGGGTCATGGCCCATGGCCACCCCGGCACCCCCCAACGCGGTCTTCAGAGCAACAGGGTCCTTCGCCAAGGCGGCGACATCGGCGCCCTGCCCGGCCAAAGTTGCAAGACCCGCGGCCAGACGCGTCACGTCCGCCATCACGAGGTTCATGCTGCTGTCAGCCGGCACGTCGGCGGGCAAGATATGGGACAGCGCGTTCGACTGGATGACGAACCCCTCGGCAAACAGCCAGACCACCAGCAGCGCTGCGGTCGGCACGATCACGCTGAGGGCGGTGATGCTGCCATAGAAGTTGGGAAGCGAATGAAGCTTGCGGATATCTCCGCCGGCCGAAGAAATCGCCTTACGCTGTCCCAGCACATAGCCAAGAACCGCCAAAGCGAGAAGAAGAAGGCACAAAAGGCCAAGGCTCATGATCGACCGTCCACGCAAAGGAAAGGCGCGCGGGACGACCCCACGCGCCTGATTGAGTTGATTTACTTAAGCGGGTCCATGACCTTGTCGGCCTTTACGTCGGCCTGGGTCTGGGCAAGGTTCGGGTCAGCCACCAGACCGTATTCGATCAGCTTGCCTTCCGGACCAACCATGTCGTCTGACACGAAGAAGTCCAGATATTCCTGCAGGCCGGGGATCACGCCGATGTGCTGCTTTTTCACATACATGTAAAGAGGGCGCGACACCGGGTAGGTGCCGTCGGCGATGGTGGCGGTCGAGGGCAGGATGCCTTCGACGGTGGCGACTTTCAGCTTGTCGGTGTTGTTTTCGTAGAACGACAGGCCGAACACGCCAACGGCGTTCTTGTCAGCGGCCAGACGCGACAGGGTCTCGGTATAGTCGCCGTCGATCTCGGTCACGACGCCGTCGGTGCGCAACGTGTCGCAGGCCTTGGTGGCATTGGCGGCCTTTTCGGCGTCGTCCTTGCCGGTTGCGGCGGCGAGGATCAGGTCGTAAGCGCCCGAGGACTTGCAGCCTGCGTCAATCACCTTCTGGGTGAAGACTTCGCGTGTGCCGTGCTTGGAGCCCGGGATCAGCGCGAGGATCTTTTGCGCCGGCAGTCCGGCGGTGGCATCGGCCCAGGTCGCATTGGTGTTGGCGACGAGCTTGCCGTCTTTCACAACCTGACCGCCGATGGCGTTGTAGACGTCGGCGACTTTCAGCGCGAAGTCCGGGCCGTTGATGTCAGAGGCGAAGACGATGCCGTCATAGCCGATCTTGACTTCCATGATATCGGTCACGCCATTGGTCTTGCAGGTGTCAATGTCGGACTGCTTGATGCGCGAGGAGGAGTTTGCGATGTCGATCGTGTCTTCGCCAACGCCCTTGCACAGTGCCGCACGACCAGCACCCGAACCGCCGCCTTCAACGACCGGGGTCTTGAAAGTACCTTGTTCGCCAAAGGCTTCCGCCACGATGGTCGCGAAGGGCAGAACGGTCGAAGAACCGGAAATCTGCAGCTGGTCGCGCGCGGAGGCGGTCAAAGCCGAGGCGGCAAGAATAGCGAAAGCCGATGCTGAAATTTTCATGAGGGACATTTGTATCTCCTGTCCTGAGTGAGCGTGACCTTCGTCTACGCTCTTCATGGCCCGCTCGTACGACGGTTCTGCGCAGTTTTGGCGACAGTATTGTAACGATTATGTAACACAACAACGCCGGAACCAAAGCCAGCGCAGGCAGCGACGTTTCTGCCCAAGTCAGGAAAATGATTTTCCCGCCGAACAGCGCCGACCTATGAACCGCATCCCAGCTTTTCTGCAAAGGCCAGCTTTTCTGATATGGAATGACAGAAGTCCATGCTCGCAGAAAGATGCCAGCCCAAGCTCAGACCGGCAACAGGATCGCGAAGGTCGAGCCCTGCCCCATCACGCTGTCGATCAGCAAGCGCCCGCGGTGCCGGTGGGCGATGTGCTTGACGATGGCCAGCCCCAGTCCGGTGCCGCCTTTCTCGCGGCTTCGGTGACCGTCGACCCGGTAGAACCGCTCTGCCAGACGCGGCAGATGGAAAGAATCGATCCCTTCGCCCTGATCGCGCACAGAAAGCCGCATTTTCGGCCCTCGCGGACCGTCCTCCCGTGTCAGGGCAACGGCAACCTCCTTGCCCTGCCCGCCGTATTTGATGGCGTTCTCGACCAGATTGGTGGCCACTTGCGTGATCTGGTCGGGGTCGGCGAAAATCTCGACGGGCTGATCCAGTCCAGAGAGGATCAGCCGCACGTTGTTGGCCTCGGCATAGGGGCGCAGGGTGTGGACGGCAGCCAGCACCAGACGGGCGATGTCATGGCGCTCAGTCGGGCGCTGGCGCTCCTGCGCCTCGACCTTGGACAGTTGCAACAGGTCACGCACCAGACGGACCATGCGTTCCGCTTCGGTCTGCATGATGGCCAGAAACCGCTCGCGGGCGGCGGGGTCATCGCGCGCAGCCCCGCGCAGCGTCTCGATGAAGCCAAGCACCGAGGTCAGCGGCGTGCGCAGTTCATGACTGACATTCGCGACAAAATCGCGGCGCATCGTATCCATCTGCTCGCGGTCAGACAGGTCTTCAAAGCTGCACAGCACGCCGCGCCCGACCGAGGCGGCGGTGACGCGGTGGATGACCTCGTGGCTCGGGCCGGGGATGATGTGCCGGGCTTCCGCGGGGCGGCGGGTGCGGGTGGCGGTGGTGATGGCAGCCAGAACCTCGGGCTGGCGCAGCACGAAGGCGTGGTGCCGTCCGACCAGCTTCGGCCCCAGCAAGGTTTCGGCCGCCGCATTGGCCGCCATCACCCGTTCATCCGCGCCGATCATGAGCGCCGGAAGGGGCAATCCCGCCAGGAATTCCGCCATCAGATCGTGATCCATCCGTCCCCTCGCAGTCGCCTACCTGTTGCATGCCGCCCATATTACTCAACCGAATGCGTATAATCCCGCACCGCAGTGGAATTTGCCTGTCATAAGGTTGACCCTCTGTACAGTCATTCGCGTGATTCGGTTCTGATGGTCACCCACCACACCAGTTCTTATCCCAGACTTGTCGACCTGCCGCAGGCCGCTGAAGAGCGTTTTCTGGCGATAGAATGCGCTGGCCTGATAGCGCCAGAAGGTCCCATTCCCCTGCCCGGTGTCGTGCACTGTCGTTATGCCCAGCTTACGGCGGCCTTGCTGGCAGAGATCAGGCCCTCGACCGTGGTGCTGCCCCTCTTTGCCGCCGAGCATGATGCGCTGACCATGGTCGAGACGCTGGAAGATCTGGCCTTTGCCGGGCGTATCCTTGTCATCGCCCCCCGCCTTCCGCGCCCACACCTGGTGGAGCGTGAGTTGCGCGCTGCAGGTCCGGGGCCGCGCCTGCTGCTGGTCTCGCCCTAGGACGCCATCTTCCACGACGCCTCGGCCACCAAGGACTGCATGACTTCGGCCCCGATGCGGAACGAAGTCAGCCGGGCTTCGTGCGAATGCATCATGCCGGTCAGGATCACCTCGTCGGGCTGATATTGCGCGATCAGCGCGGCCAAGCGCGCCCGCACCGTGGCCGCAGATCCCACCGCCGAACAGGACAGCGCTTGATCGACGCCTGCCATGACCTGCGCCGGAATGGTCGACAGATCGTGCTGCGGCGGCGGCAGACGTCCGGGCTGACCGGTCCGCAACCGGGCAAAGGACATAACTTGGGACGAGCGCAGATAGATCGCCTCCTCATCCGTCGCAGCCGCACTCAGCCCCACCGCCAACATGAAATGCGGGTGCTGCCGCCAGACCGAGGGGCGGAAGGTGCGGCGATAGGTTTCGATCGCATCGCCCAGCATCGCCGGGGCGAAGTGGCTGGCAAAGGCATAGGGCAGGCCAAGGTAAGCCGCCAGTTGCGCGCCATAGAGGCTGGAGCCGAGGATCCAGACCGGCACCTGACTGCCCTCGCCCGGAAAGGCATGAACCGGCGACTTCGGCTCGGGCGTGTCGAGATAGTGGATCAGCTCCATGACATCCTGCGGGAAGTCGTCCGAGGCTTCCATGTGCCGCCGCAAGGCCCTCGCGGTCGCCATGTCGCTGCCGGGCGCGCGTCCCAGACCCAGATCAATGCGCCCGGGATACAGCGCATCCAGCGTGCCGAACTGTTCGGCAATCACCAGCGGCGCATGGTTGGGCAGCATGATCCCGCCCGCGCCGACCCGGATGCGCGAGGTCCCCGCCGCCACATGCCCCACCACCACCGCCGTCGCCGCCGAGGCGATGCCGGGCATATTGTGATGTTCGGCCAGCCAGTAGCGGTGATAACCCAAGGCCTCGGCATGGCGGGCAAGGTCGAGCGTGTTGGCCAGCGCCTGCGAGGCGGTCTGCCCCTCTGCCACCGGGGCGAGGTCGAGAATGGAATAGTGCATCAGATGTCCTTGTCGGGCCAAGCGCCGGACTTTGAAGAAACATGGGTCTTTTCGCGGGAGATTCGAGGGTGCCAGCCCCGAATTTTCGGCAAAACCTCAGGGCGTCACACCGGCAGACACCACAATGCCAGAAAAGGCCTATCTGCCGCCCGCATCGCATGCCGGATGCCGGGTGTGTTGTAAACCGTCTGCCCGGCCGTCCTTGCCAGCCAATCCGCCTCGCCTTGCAGAAATTCCCCCTCGCTCAACACCAGATAGACCTCCTCGGGGGCATGATCGTGGTCGGGATAGCGGGTTCCGGGCGCCATCAGGCTCAGACCCAGCCAGACATCGGCCCGCTCCTCCAGCCCGCCGGGGCCGATCAGCATGCCATTGGCATGGGCGCCGTCAAATCCCGGGCTGGCGGTGGGGCCCACCGTTTTGCGGGTCGTCCACACCAGATGCGGCGCCAGATCGGCCAAGGCCTGAGCCAAGGGCGCCAGCGCATCCCTCCGCGCCAGCAACGGCGCCAGCGCCTTTTGAAGCAGGTCTGTGACCGGCAAAGCCTCGGCCTCGGCCTTGGCCTGCCCTGCCGGGCCATCGGTTTTCAGGCGGTCAAACACCTTGTCCAGCGCCGCCCGCGCCGGGCCGGACAGGTCCGCCCCGGCAAAGGCCTCCTGCAGCCGGTCAATCCCACCCTGCAGGACCGCCTGCCGCATCACTCCGCCGCCGCAACCGAGGGGTTGTTCGGATGCGTCGTCCAGTTGGCATAATCGCCCACCGTGCGGCCCGTGCGCTGATCCAGTCCGCCCTTGGGCACTTCCACCATGGTGATGCAGGCCTCGACCGGGCAGACATTGACGCACAGGTTGCAGGCGACGCATTCGTCATCCATCACCTCGAACACACGGCCCGGTTTCATCGCGATGGCCTGATGCGAGGTGTCCTCGCAGGCCGCATAGCAGCGCCCGCATTTGATGCAGGCATCCTGATCGATCTTGGCCTTGGTCACATAGTTCAGGTTCAGGAACTGCCAGTCCGTCACATTCGGCGTGGCGCGGCCCACAAGGTCTGACAGCGCCATCTGCTTGTCATCGAGATATTCCGACAGGCCCGAGATCATCTCGGCCACGATCTTGAACCCGTAAGTCATCGCCGCCGTGCAGACCTGCACATTGCCCGCCCCCAGCGCCATGAACTCGGCCGCATCGCGCCATGTCGTCACCCCCCCGATGCCGGAAATCGGCAAACCCCGCGTCGCGGCGTTCCGGGCGATCTCGGCCACCATGTTCAGCGCGATCGGCTTGACCGCCGGTCCGCAATAGCCGCCATGGGTGCCCTTGCCGTCAATCATCGGCTCGGGCGAGAAGCTGTCGAGGTTCACCGAAGTGATCGAGTTGATCGTGTTGATCAGCGAGACCGCATCCGCCCCCCCCTGATGCGCCGCCTCGGCGGGTTTGCGGATGTCGTTGATGTTCGGCGTCAATTTCACGATGCACGGCATCCGCGAGTGTTTCTTCACCCAGCGTGTCACCATCTCGATATATTCCGGCACCTGCCCCACGGCCGAGCCCATGCCCCGCTCCGCCATGCCATGCGGGCAGCCGAAGTTCAGTTCCACCCCATCGGCTTCCGTATCCTCGATCCGAGCCAGAATGTCCTTCCAGCTTTCCTCATCACAAGGCACCATCAGACTGAGCACCATGGCGCGATCACGCCACTTGCGCTTGACCATCTTGATCTCATCCAGATTGACCTGCAAAGGCCGGTCGGTGATCAGTTCGATGTTGTTCAAGCCCAACAACCGCCGATCCGCCCCCCAGATCGCCCCGTAGCGCGGCCCGTTGACGTTGACGACCGGAGGCCCTTCCGAGCCCAAAGTCTTCCAGACCACCCCGCCCCAGCCCGCCTCATAGGCGCGCTCGACGTTGTAGGCCTTGTCGGTCGGCGGCGCGGATGCCAGCCAGAACGGGTTGGGAGATTTGATGCCGATGAAATTGGATGTCAGATCAGCCATGTGATTTCCTCCCTAGGGTGGGTTTCAACCCACCGCCCCCATGAGAACGCTGTGAATTTCCTCAGCCGCATCGCGCCCCTCGGCCACGGCGGTGACCGTCAGGTCCTCGCCGCCCGCAGCACAATCGCCGCCCGCCCAGACCTTGCCCGCACGTTTGACCAGCTTCTTGCCGTCCTTCGGCACAGGTTCGCCCACCAGTGTCTGGCCGATCGCCTTGAAAACCTGATCGGCCTTCAATGTGAAGGTCTCGCCGCTGTCATAGGCGAACGCCACCGCCTCCACCGCGCCCGCCCCGATGATCTGCACCGGAGAAGCCCCGTAAAGGATCGTCACCCCCGAAGCCGTGGCATGGTCCTGCTCATACAGGCTGGCGCTCATCTTGTCCTTGGTGCGGCGGTAGACCATCGTGACGTTCTGCGCGCCCAGCAGTTTGCTCTGCACGGCGGCATCGACCGCCGTCATGCCGCCACCGATCACCACCACATCGCGGCCCACCGGCAGCGCCGAAGGATCCGCCGCCTGCCGCAACTCGGCGATGAAATCGACCGCGTTCCGTACACCCGACAGGTCTTCGCCCGGCGCTTGCAGGGCGTTGACCCCAGCAAGGCCGATGCCAAGGAAGACAGCGTCAAAGTCCGCCTCAAGGCTGGCAACTGAGAAATCCCGGCCCAGTTCCCGGTCCGTCTCCACCGTGATGCCGCCGATCTTGAGCAGCCACTCGACCTCGCGCGCGGCGAAGTCATCGGTCGCCTTGTAGGCCGCGATGCCGTATTCATTCAGACCCCCGGCCTTGGCCCGCCGCTCATAGACCGTCACGTCGTGGCCATGCAGCGCCAGCCGATGCGCTGCCGACAGACCCGCAGGACCCGCACCGACAACAGCAACCTTCTTCCCCGTCTCAGCTGCCCGCGTGAAAGGATGCACGCCCTTCGCCATCAGCGTGTCGGTGGCATAGCGCTGCAGGCGGCCGATCTCGACCGGTTTGCCCTCGGCCACTTCGCGCACGCAGACCTCTTCGCACAGGGTTTCGGTCGGGCAGACCCGGGCGCACATGCCGCCCATGATGTTCTGCGCGAAGATGGTCTTCGCCGCAGCCTCGGGCGTGCCGGTGGCGATCTGGCGGATGAACAGGGGAATGTCGATGCTGGTCGGGCAAGCCGTCATGCAGGGCGCGTCATAGCAGAAATAGCAGCGATCGGCGGCCACCCTTGCCTCATGCGCGTCATAGGCGGGCATGTAATGATCAAAATTCTGCGCCACCGCCTCGGGCGGCAAACGATGCGAGACAATCCCTGAAGTCTGGGGCGAGTTGGACATTCTGGGCCTCCCCGGCGTGTTGATGTCTTCATCTCAGGCTGGCA
>CANGHD010000025.1 GCA_947453525.1 Paracoccaceae bacterium
ACTATGGCGATAAACGCACCCATAATAGGCGGATCGGACCCGGGGGCGGTACCCGGCGGCTCCACCACAATCCTGTTCATTGCAGGCATTGGGGCCGAAATAGGATCGACGGACGTTCAAAGGGGCCAGCTTTTGCTCGGTGAGGTACCACCGTTATCGGTCCAAGATCACAGTTGCCAATGACAACCGTGCTCCGGCTTATGCTCTGGCTGCGTGAGCAGTTCGAGAAAGCCAAACTAAGCCCTTGCAGGTAGCACTGTAAGGCGGGGTTTGCAGGTACCTGGCAACAGAAACCTGCGCCTAATCCCCCATCGCTGTGTCTGCTGCCAACGGCGGGGGTTTCACACCCCCGCACCCCCGTGGGATATTTGGGCCAGGATGAAGGGGTAGGCGGCTTTTCATTTTACGATCTTCGGTGGTCTTCTTGATGGGTTCCAGATCAAAAAATTGATTTTTTTCGACCACTTTGCGGTCATTCAGGGCGAGGCTTGACGCATGTCGGCTTTGCCCCTACCTCTGGCCCGTGGGGTTCGCGTCCACCCCGTGAGGCTTTGGCTCAAGCGTCGCATCCCTGACCCCCTTTTGACGGAGTCCCGCGATGCCCCAGCCGAACCAGATTGCCCCCGCTCAACTCGCCCGTCTTGTCGGGTTGCCCGATGCCCCTGCCATCCTTGATGTGCGCCTGCCTGAAGACCTGGCATCGGACCCACGCCTGATTCCGGGCAGTTTCTTGATGCCCCACACGGCGTGCGATCCCGCTCCGACGCGTCTGCTGGGGCGGCGCGCGGTGGTGGTCTGTGCACGGGGGCGCAAACTGTCCGAAGGTGTCGCGGCCTTGCTGCGCACCCAGGGAATAGCAGCCGAAGTGCTGGAAGGCGGCAGCACCGCGTGGGCCGCCGCAGACTTGCCGATGGTGCCATTGGCGGCCCTGCCCGCGTCGAACCTGTGGGTGACGCGGCACCGGCCCAAGGTCGACCGCATCGCCTGCCCCTGGCTGATCCGGCGCTTTGTCGACCCCGCGGCGCGCTTCCTTTACGTGGCACCCGCCGAGGTGGCGGCGGTGGCCGAACGATTTGGTGGAACGCCGTTTGACATCGAGAGCGCTTTCTTCACTCACCGCGACGATCGCTGCAGCTTTGACACGATGATCGAGATCTTCGGCCTGTCCACCCCGGCGCTGGAGCGTCTGGCCACGGTGGTGCGCGCCGCCGACACCGACCGGCACGATCTTGCACCGCAGGCAGCGGGGCTTCTGGCGCTGTCTGTCGGCCTGTCGCGGCAGTACCGCGACGATCTGGAGCAGTTGGCAGCGGGGATGATCCTTTATGACGCGCTGTTCCGCTGGGCGCGGGATGGCTTTGAGGAGGGCCATGATTGGCCTGCGGGGCGGCCTGCATGACCCGTTGGGGACCGTTGTTCCGGGCCTTCGGGCGCATCGGGGTCTTGTCCTTCGGCGGACCCGCAGCGCAGATCGCATTGATGCACCGGGAATTGGTAGAGGAGCGCAAGTGGGTCTCCGAGGAGGAATATCTCTCGGCCCTGTCGTTTTGCATGTTGCTGCCGGGTCCGGAGGCGATGCAACTGGCTACATGGATCGGCTGGCGGCTCAAGGGCGTGGCGGGCGGGCTGCTGGCGGGCTTGCTGTTCGTCCTGCCCGGGGCGGCGGTGGTGCTGGCCTTGTCGGCCATCTATGCGGCCTTGGGACAGTTGCCCTTGGTGGCCGCGCTGTTCACCGGGGTGCAGGCCGCCGTGGTGGCGGTGGTGATCGAGGCGCTTCTGCGCGTCTCCAAACGCGCACTGAAGTCGCGGGCGCATTGGGTGACGGCAGGACTGGCCTTTCTGGCGCTGTTTGTGTTCGGCCTGCCCTTCCCTGCGGTGATCCTTGCAGCGGGGCTGTACGGATTTGTCACCGCGCAGGGCAAACCGCTGCCGCAGGATCTGCCGCAGCCTTGGGCCGAGTCGCTGCGCGCCGTGCTGATCTGGGGTTCTGTCTGGTTGTTGCCGCTTGCGGCACTGGTCCTGTGGAGCCCCGGCATCTATGCCGATATCGCTGTCTTCTTCTCGAAACTGGCGGTCGTGACCTTTGGCGGGGCCTATGCCGTGCTGGCCTGGATGACGCAGGCCGTGGTGCAGGACAAGCAATGGCTGACCCTGCGTCAGATGATGGACGGGCTGGGGCTGGCCGAGACGACGCCGGGGCCGCTGATCCTGGTGACCGAGTTCGTCGGGTATGTGGCGGCCTACAAGACCGACGGCTGGCGGGGCGGTGCCTTTGCCGCCTTGGTCACATTGTGGATGACCTTTGCCCCCTGCTTTCTGTGGATCTTTGCCGGAGCACCCTGGATTGCGCGCCTGACCGCGGCTCCGCGCCTTTCCGGCGCGCTGAAATCCATCACGGCTGCGGTGGTGGGCGTCATTGCCAACCTGTCGCTGTGGTTTGCCGCGCATGTCTTCTTCGGCCAGATCGGACGAATCGATGCTTACGGGCTGCACGCGATCCTGCCCGACCCAACGTCATTGCGCCCGATCCCGGCCGCCCTCGCCCTTGTCGCGGCCTATCTTTTGCTGGTGCGACACTGGTCACTGGCTCTGGTTCTCGCACTTGCAGCAATTACCTCGGCAGGCGTGGCCTTCGTCTGACGGCTGCTCTTCCCTTCCGACCCAAATTGCCTATGTTGGGGACAACGGAGCACGGGGAATTCGCATGGCAAAGTCTATCGACTACGGCAACCTGATGCACAAAGCCATGCGCGGTCTGATCCAGACCGTGTTGAACGACGTGGCTGCGAACGGACTGCCGGGGGATCATCATTTCTTCATAACCTTCGACACCAAGGTCGAGGGCGTCGAGATGGCAGACTGGCTGCGCGCCCGTTATCCCGGCGAGATGACGGTGGTCATGCAGCACTGGTTCGATGACCTGGAAGTGACGGACGACGGCTTCTCGATCACGCTCAACTTCGGCAACAACCCGGAACGGATGACGATCCCGTTCGATGCGATGCGCACTTTCGTCGACCCTTCCGTGGACTTTGGCCTGAGGTTTGAAACCCATGTCAACGATGACGAGGAAGACGAGGAAGACGACGGCCCGGAGGATGATCCGACGCCGCCCCATCAGGATGCACAGATCGTGCGTCTCGACAAATTCCGGAAGTCCTGACCATGTCCGAAACGCTGCTTTTCTTCCGCCAGCTGATCAGCCGGCCTTTGCAGGTGTCCGCCATCGCCCCTTCCTCGCGGTTTCTGGCGAAGGCGATGGCCAAGGACATCGGGCCGCACACCGGCCGGGTGGTGGAATTCGGACCCGGCACGGGACGCCTGACGGAAGGCGCCCTGAACGCTGGGGTCCGCCCGGAAAACCTGACCCTGTTCGAGATGAACCCCGATTTCGTGACCCATCTACGCGCCCGCTTTCCCGGCGTAACCGTGCATCTGGCCGGGGCGCAGACTGCTCCGGATCTGGTGGCCAAAGGCGTCGGCGCCGTGATCTCTGGCGTGCCGCTGTTGTCGATGCCGATGGCGCTGCGCAAGTCGATCATGGCGGCGGCCTTCGAGATTCTCGGCCCGGAAGGCATTTACGTCCAATTCACTTACGGCCCCCGCCCCGCTCTGGAAGAGGCGGAACTGAAAAATCTTGGCCTGACGTGGAAACAGACCGCCTACGTGCCATTGAACCTACCGCCGGCCCGGGTCCACACGTTCCGCAAGGCCTGACGGTATACCAAAGTATGCCGATTGAATTTTCCGCGCTGCAGCGGTAGAAGGTGGGCGCAATCAAGGGAGCTTGCGCCATGACCGCAATCCGCGTTGAGACCGACAGCTTTGGCCCGCTGAACGTTCCTGCCGAGAAATACTGGGGGGCGCAGACGCAGCGCTCCATCATCAACTTCCCGATCGGATGGGAGCGTCAGCCTGTCGCCATCATCCGCGCTTTGGGGGTGATCAAGAAGGCCTGTGCCTTGGTCAACATCGCGCAGGGCGACATTGACGCAGCCCTCGGCCAGACGATAGCTTCTGCCGCGCAAGAGGTGATCGACGGCAAATTCGACGACAACTTCCCGCTGGTGGTCTGGCAGACCGGGTCGGGCACCCAGTCGAACATGAACGCGAACGAGGTGATCTCGAACCGCGCCATCGAGATGCTGGGCGGGGTGATGGGGTCCAAGAAGCCGGTGCATCCGAATGACCATGTGAACATGGGGCAGTCCTCGAACGACACCTTTCCGACGGCGATGCACGTGGCAATCGGCATGATGGCGCGCGATGTGCTGTTGCCGGGGCTGCAGAAACTGTCGAAGGCGCTTTGGGCGAAGTCCAACGAATTCAACGACATCATCAAGATCGGGCGAACGCACACGCAGGATGCCACACCCTTGACGCTGGGGCAGGAATTCTCGGGCTACGCCACGCAAGTGGACAAGGGCATCGCGCGGGTGAAGATGTGCCTGTCCGATATCTATGAACTGGCACAGGGTGGCACAGCGGTTGGCACCGGGCTGAACACCCGCGTTGGCTGGGATGTGCGCGTGGCGGCGGCAATTGCCCAGATCACCGGCCTGCCCTTCGTCACAGCGCCCAACAAGTTCGAATCGCTGGCCGCGCATGACGCGATGGTGATGTTCTCGGGCGCCTTGAAGACGGTCGCCGCGAGCCTGTTCAAGATCGCCAATGACCTGCGCCTGCTGGGCTCCGGCCCTCGGTCTGGCCTCGGCGAACTGATCCTGCCAGAGAATGAACCCGGAAGCTCGATCATGCCGGGCAAGGTCAACCCGACCCAGGCCGAGGCACTGACCATGGTCTGCATCCATGTCATGGGCAATGACGCGGCGGTGGGGTTCGCAGGCTCTCAAGGGCATTTCGAACTGAACGTCTACAACCCGATGATGGCCTATAACGTCTTGCAATCGATGCAACTTCTGGGCGATGCCTCGGGGTCCTTCACCGACAACATGGTGGTTGGCACGCAGGCGAACATTCCCCGGATCGAAAAGTTGATGAAGGAAAGCCTGATGCTGGTGACGGCGCTGGCCCCGACGATCGGCTATGACGCGGCCACCAAAGTCGCCAAGACCGCGCACAAGAACGGCACCACGCTGCGCGAAGAGGCGATTGCCTTGGGCTATGTCGATGGCGAGACCTTCGACCGAATCGTGCGCCCGGAGGACATGGTGGGACCCAAGGGCTGATGGCCGAAATCGTCAACCTGCGCAGCAAACGCAAAGAGGCGGCCCGCAAGGCCGCCTCGGACCAAGCTGCTGAAAATGCGGTGAAGTTCGGCCGTACCAAGGCGCAAGCCACCCTCGAGGCGGCAGAGGCTGCGCGCATAAAGGCAGAATTTGACAGAAAGAAGCTCGACGGCGAAGGCAGGGCTTAATCCGACTTTAACCGCTCTGCCGCAGTCTGGCCGCATCATGCAAACACAGATCACCCTCGCCCCGATCCCCGCTGCCGTGATCCCTGCGTTTTCGCCGGACCGCTGGCTTTATCAACTCTTTTCGCCGCTGGCCGTCGCCAAAGGCGGGCCGCTGACCCGCGATGTGGCGGATGTAGAGGCCAATATTGGCCGCGACCGCTTTCTGGCCGAGGTCAAGCTGCGCGGCTACCGCGCCCGCGAGGAGGCTGGGCAGTTCATCCTGACCCTCGCCCGCGAACCGATGCGCGTGGTGATCTGAAGGTGTCTGGCCCCGGCCAAGCGGTCATGACAGGATAGCGGCGCACGTGCCGCGCGTCCCGCAACGCCTGCCCGGACCCTGACCACCATGCCGCCCACACCCTCTGCCCGGCCCGTCAAGCACAGCCTGACCCTGCGCGGCCACCGCACCTCTGTCTCGCTGGAGGCGGCGTTCTGGGACGAGTTTCGCAATCTGGCCAGCGCCTCGGGCCGGTCCCTCAACGACCTTGCCGCCGAAATTGATGCGAAACGGGCGGATGTCGGGCTGGCCTCGGCGATCCGCGTGCATGTTCTGGGCTGGTTGCGGGATCAGATCACCTGATCCGGCGCTGCCGCTTAAGGCAAAGCACCACGTGACGGGTCTTGTGGGGCTGCCAATCGCCTATCAGCGGCCCGCACCCTCGGCCCGGATCTTGGTGCAAGACCGGGGAAATCCGACCGTTCCAGTTGCCTTGCGGAATCCGCGCCGAAAATCACCCATTGTCATTGCCGCCGCTTTGCCCTTAGGGTCAACCCACGCGATACTGTCGCGGAAGAATTCTCTGTTCGCCCGCTCTGGCGCCCATATCGGCGCCGAAACGGCAAACAGTCGGATCGGTCGCAAGACCGGAGAGTTGCCCGGCAAGTCGTTGATTTTCCGGGTTTTCATTGGGGCCCTACGCGGCCCGGAAGAGAACCGCGATGATGCGCGCGTTAACATCGGTGAAGGATGAGGGCCGCCCATCGGGTATTGCCCCTTCTTTGCATGCGCATGACATCGCCCGAACAAGTCGCCCCGCTCCCGGCCTTCCACACAGCGCCTCGCCGCCGCGTGGATCCACCGGAGCCGGGCGCTATGGAACAAAATGTCCAAGAAAATGCTTATCGACGCCACCCATGCCGAGGAAACTCGCGTGGTCGTGGTGGACGGAAACAAAGTTGAAGAGTTCGACTTTGAAACCCTGAACAAGCGCCAGCTTGCAGGAAACATCTATCTGGCCAAAGTCACCCGGGTCGAGCCGTCGCTGCAGGCGGCCTTCGTCGACTATGGTGGCAACCGCCACGGCTTTCTGGCATTTGCCGAAATCCATCCGGATTATTACCAGATCCCGGTCGCCGACCGCAAAGCCCTGCTTGAGGAAGAGCGTGCCTTCGCCCGGGCCGAGGATGACGAAGACAACCGCCGTAGCCGCCCCGCCCCGCGCCCCCGCCCGCAACCCGCCAAGGTTGACGTGCAGGACATCGTGCAGGACGGTCCCTCCGACATCGGCAGCATGGATGTCGTTGATCTGAGCGAAGAAGCCGCGACGGAAACTGCGGACGCCGCGCAGGATCAGGCCGCTCACGATCAGGCTGGCCACGATCACGCTGATCATGACCATTCGGATCATGCCGAGGATCAGCGTCACGATCACGCGCATGACAACACCCATGTGCATGACAGCGATGATCACGACGCCCCGTTCCGCGCCATCGACCACGCCGCCGACACCGACGACGAGATCGAATCGATCGCCGAAGAGGACGTGCACGAAGAGATCAGCGCCCCGCGCAAGCCGCGTGCGCGCCGCTATAAAATTCAGGAAGTCGTCAAGGTCCGGCAGATTATGCTGGTTCAGGTCGTCAAGGAAGAACGCGGCAACAAGGGGGCGGCGCTGACCACCTATCTGTCGCTGGCCGGTCGCTACTGCGTTCTGATGCCCAACACGGCTCGTGGTGGTGGCATCTCCCGCAAGATCACCATCGCCGCCGACCGCAAGAAGCTGAAGGAAATCGCGAGCGAGCTGGAGGTGCCGGAAGGTGCTGGCCTGATCATCCGGACGGCGGGTGCCAAGCGCACCAAGCCGGAAATCAACCGCGACTACGAATACCTGATGCGTCTCTGGGAACAGATCCGCGAATTGACCCTCAAGTCGATCGCCCCGGCGGCGATCTACGAGGAGGGCGACCTGATCAAACGCTCGATCCGCGACCTTTACAGCCGCGAGATCGACGAGATTCTGGTGGAAGGAGCCGCTGGCTTCCGCACCGCCAAGGACTTCATGAAGATGATCATGCCGTCCCATGCCAAGGTCGTGCAGCCCTACAACGAACAGATGCCGCTGTTTGCGCGCTTTCAGGTCGAAAGCTATCTCGGCGGCATGTTCAACCCGACCGTGCAGCTGAAATCCGGCGGTTACATCGTGATCGGCGTGACCGAAGCGCTGGTCGCCATCGACGTGAACTCGGGCCGCGCCACCAAAGAGGGGTCCATCGAGGACACTGCTTTGAAGACCAACCTTGAGGCCGCCGAAGAGATCGCCCGCCAGCTGCGCCTGCGCGACTTGGCTGGCCTGATCGTCATCGACTTCATCGACATGGAAGAGCGCCGCAACAACCTCGCGGTTGAAAAGCGCATCAAGGACAAGCTGAAGACCGACCGCGCCCGGATTCAAGTGGGCCGCATCTCTGGCTTCGGTCTGCTGGAAATGTCACGTCAACGCCTGCGCCCCGGCATGCTGGAAAGCACCACGCAGCCCTGCGCCCATTGCCATGGTACCGGCCTGATCCGTTCGGACGACAGTCTGGGCTTGCAGGTTCTGCGGGCTTTGGAAGAAGAAGGCACGCGGAAGCGCTCGAAAGAGGTGCTGCTGAAGGCGCCGGTTGGCATCGTGAACTTCCTGTTCAACCAGAAGCGCGAGCATCTGGCCCTGATCGAAGCCCGCTATGGCATGTCGGTGCGGATCGAAGCCGATCCGCAGATGATCAGCCCGGATTTCCTGATCGAGAAATTCAAGACAGCCACCCGCGTGCTGCAAGAGGCGGCTCCGGTCATCTCGGGCAACGCCAGCCTGATGGGTGCTGCCGTGCTTGAGGACGAGGACGAGGATATCGTCGACGAGGAAATGGAAGACGAAGTTGACGGCGACGAGGCCGAGGATGACGCCGAGGCCGAAGCGCCTCAGGCGGCGGGCACCTCTGCGGCGCCTTCGGCCAATGGCAAGAAAAAGCGTCGGCGTCGTCGCAAGAAGAAGCCCGGCATGGGCAATGCCACGGATGTGGCCACCGCGTCTGAGTCGGAAGAGAGCAATGGCGACGCGGAGGAGGCCGAAGGTGAGGCCGAGGTTGAAGCCGTTCTTGACGCCTCCATTGCGGCGGAAGAAGCGGTCGAGTTGTCCAGCGCGCCCGTCGTTGCGGCCGTAAGCGAAGCGGCTGCCGACCCGGCATCCGAGGCTGAGCCCGCAAAGAAGCCAAGCCGGTCGCGCCGGACCCCCGCGAAAGCGGCCGAGGGCGATGCGGCAGATAAGACCAAGGCCAGCGCGCCGAAAGCCGGAGATGCCAAGGCGGGTTCCCGCCGGAAAGCCGCCGACCCGAAGGCAGAGGCCGAACCTTCTGTCGAGGGCGTGGCAGAAGCCGCGGCTCCCAAGACGCGGACGCGGACCTCTGCCAGCCGGACGCGCAGCAAGGCAGCGGCCGACGCGGCGGCCATGGAAGCAGCGGAAGCGCAGCCCGTGGCGGTCGAAGCGGTGGCTACAGAACCAAGCGCGGCCAAGCCCGTGGCACGCGAACCGCAGGCCGTCGAAGCGGTTGAAGCGCCGGTTTCGCCTGCGATCTTCGCAGCGGATCCCGGCATGGTGTTCGAGGCTTCGGTTGACGTCGAACCCGCTCTGGTACCGGTTCCCGCCGAACAGGCCGAGGTTGCACCCCGGCCGCCGGAAGCCCAGGCCGATGATTCCGACAAGCCCAAGCGCAAGGGCTGGTGGTCTTTGGGCCGCTGACCCAAAGCGGAAAGGTCAAACGCCCGGTGCCGCAAGGCCCGGGCGTTTGCTTTGGGCGACCGCCGCCGTCCAACACCACCGCCTTACCCCACGCGGATCAGGTGCAGCGTCACGGGACCTGCGTCGCGCGCCTCCAGATAGTCATGCCCCGCCTGCCCACAGAAATGCGGCAGATCAATGCGCGCCATGGCATCGGTGGCCCGCACGCACAGGATCTGCCCCGCAGCCATCGCCGCCAGCCGCTTGCGCGCTTTCAGCACCGGCAAGGGGCAGAGCAGCCCCACACAATCAAGTTCCACGTCCCATGTCGGTACTGTCATCTGATCCGGCCCTCTTTCGCAGCGGATTAGCGAAGAAATCGGCCAAAGACCACACGGCGAGTTGTTCATTCTTCAGGTGACGGGACCAGGCAAACCCGCTAGGTAGCACCCATGTTCGGAATTGATATCCTAGACGCAAGCCTTCTGCCCGCCGCCCTCGTGGCGCTTGCGGCAGGAATTTTGTCCTTCCTGTCGCCCTGCGTGCTGCCCATCGTGCCGCCCTACCTCGCCTATATGTCCGGCATCAGCATGGGAGAGTTGAGATCTGGCCGCAAAGCCCTGCTTGCCGCCAGTTTCTTCGTGTTGGGCCTGTCGACAGTGTTTCTTCTGATGGGTGCTGCCTCCTCGGCCTTTGGCGCGTTCTTTCTGGCCCGCTCGCAAACCTTCGCCACCCTCTCGGCCATTGTCGTGATGATTTTCGGTGCGCATTTCATCGGGATTTTCCGGCTGAAGTTCCTCGATCAGGACATCCGCATCGACGCCGGCGACCGGGGCGGCTCGGCCTTGGGCGCCTATGTGCTGGGTCTCGCCTTCGCCTTCGGCTGGACGCCCTGCATCGGCCCGCAACTGGGCGCAATTCTCACGATTGCCGCGCAGGAGGGTTCGGTCGGGCGCGGCACCCTGCTGCTGGCCGTCTATGCCATCGGACTCGGCCTGCCGTTCTTGCTGGTCGCCGCCTTCTTCCCGCGTTTCGCGCCCCTGCTGAACTTCATGAAGCGCCATATGGAGCGGATCGAGAAGATCATGGGCCTGATGCTCTGGACCATCGGCCTGCTGATGCTGACGGGCGGGTTCTCGCAATTCTCTTACTGGCTTCTGGAGCACGTGCCGGCCCTCAGCCAACTAGGCTGACCCGCGCCGTTCCGGGAAGATCCCGCCTGATCACGGCCTTTCCCTTGCCGCATTTTCTGCGCAGACTGCGGCAGAGGCCGCGATGGAACAGACACCTGCCCCCACCCCCGATGACCCGGCGGAGCCCGTTTTCCGCCGCAAGGTATTCTATATTCCCGGCTATGACCCGATCCACCCGCGCCGTTACCGCGAGCTTTACCGGAAAGAGGGGGCGGCTCAGGCCCGGATCACAGGCTATGCTTTGACCCTGATACCGCGCAAAGGCGGCGGCCCCTACGGCTGGCGCGTCAAGACCGTCATGCCGGCCAGAACCGAGGCAGAGTTCGAGGTTCTGGTCTGGTCCGACCTTGTCCGCTCCTCGATGGAGAAGGGCATCCCCGGCACCTATTTGCAAATGGTGCGCACGGCTTGGGCCTATATCGGGTCAGGGGCATTGTTTGCGCTGATGCGGCTGCGCAAGGGCCCGATGATTGCGGCGCTGTATCCGATTGGCCTCTTGATCTTGCAACTTATGCTGGCGCTGCTCGCAGGCTGGGGGTTTTACCGGATAGGGGCGCTGTTGCATCCGGCTTTGGGCGCTTTGCTGGGTCTGGGGGTCATTCCTCTGATCCTGCAAACCTTTCGCCGTTACGACAACAGGGTCTTCGCCTATTACCTGATGCACGACTACGCCTATTCCGCGCAATCGGACGGGGCCAATCCCCCTGAGTTGGAGGTGCGGATGACGGAATTCGCCGCCCGCATCCGCGCCGCGCTGACCGCGTGCGACGAGGTGTTGGTGGTCGGCCACTCCTCCGGTGCACATCTTGCAGTGTCGATCCTGTCGGACCTGATCCGCGCGGGCCTCCCCAAGAAGTCCCCCGCGCTGGCCTTCCTCAGCCTTGGCCATGTGGTGCCGATGGTGTCCTTCCTGCCCAAGGCCAACCGGTTGCGCGGCGATCTGGCCTATCTGTCGGCCAGCCCTGCCCTGACGTGGGTCGATGTGACAGCCCCCGGCGACGGCTGCGCCTTTGCGCTGTGTGATCCGGTTTCGGTGACCGGCGTCGCGCCGGCAGACAAACGCTGGCCACTGGTGATGTCCGCCGCCTTCACGCAAACCTTGTCGCCCGAGCGATGGAAGGACCTGCGCTGGCGTTTCTTCCGGCTGCATTTTCAGTACCTCTGCGCCTTCGATCGGCCGGGCGACTACGACTATTTCCAGATCACCGCCGGCCCGCTGACACTGTCAGACCGCTACCAAGACCGCGCGCCTTCCAAATCGCGCATCGAGACGCCGCTGTCACCGTGGCGCAGCACATGATCCCGCCGAAACCCACGCCCCGCGCCGACAAGGTCTCGCTCTGGCGCTATCTGCAGCTCTTCCGCGCCGATATCCTGTCCGCCCAACCCGCCCGTCTCTACCACGCCCTGATGGCCGAGTTCCGCACGCCCTTCTTTCGCAGCTTTCTGGTGAACGACGCCGCGCTGATCGCCCGCGTCCTGACCGAGCGCCCCGACGACTTCCCGAAATCCCTGCGCATCGCGGAAGGCCTGCGCCCGCTCCTCGGCCAATCGGTCTTCGTGACCAACGGCGAGGTCTGGAAACGTCAGCGTCGCATTATCGACCCCGCTTTCGAAGGCGGCCGGTTGCGCGACACCTTCCCTGCCATCTGGGCTGCGGGCGAAGCCGCCGTCGCCCGCCTGCACGAGGGTGTCATGGAAATCGAGGCGCAAACTTCGCACGCCGCCGCCGACGTGATCTTCCGCACCCTCTTTTCGATCCCGATCGAGAACGAAATCGCCGCCGCCACCTTCACCGAGTTCAAAGCCTATCAGCGGACCCAGCCGATCCTGAACCTCGCCGCGTTCCTGCCCCTGCCCGATTGGGTCCCGCGCTTCCATCGCAAAGCCACCAAACGTTCGGCTTGCGTCATCCGCAGCCTGATCACCCGGCTGACCGAGACGCGGGCAGCCGAAATCGCCACCGGCCAGGCCCCGGACGATCTTGCGACCAAGATCATGACCACAGCCGATCCTCAGACCGGGCAGCGCTTCAAGACTGCGGAAATGGTTGATCAGGTGGCGATCTTCTTTCTGGCGGGACACGAAACCTCGGCCTCCGCCCTCGCCTGGGCACTGTACCTCTTGGCGACCCATCCCGAGGTGCAGAGCCGCGTGGCGCTTGAGGCCGCCACTCTGCCCGAGACACCCGACTTCGCGGCCCTGTCCCGCCTGAAATTCACGCGCGACGTCTTCCGCGAGACTCTGCGGCTTTACCCCCCGGTCCCGATGATGGTGCGGGAAGCCTCCTGCCCAGAAGACTTTCGCGGTCGCCCTGTCAAACCCGGCGCGCAAGTCGTGCTTTCACCCTGGCACCTCCACCGTCACGATCGGCATTGGCCCAACCCCGATGTTTTCGACCCCGACCGCTGGAGCCGCGAGGACAACCGCGCCTGCGCCCGCGACGCCTACATGCCCTTCTCCGCCGGCCCGCGCGTCTGCACGGGGGCCGGCTTTGCCATGGTGGAAGGTACGCTTCTTCTGGCCCAACTGGCGAAAGAGTTCCGGTTTGAGGCTGTTGCGGGGCGTATTCCCGTGCCGGTGGCGCATCTGACAGTGCGGGCCAAGGACGGGATCTGGCTCAAGCTGACCCGGCGTTAGTCTGCTTTGCCAAGGCTGGGGGGGGTCACACCCCCCAGCTCCCGTGGGATATTTAGCGAAAACGAGTGGAAGAAGCGAGAGGACCCTTGCACCTCGCTCTCGCCAAATATCCGCGGGGTGAGCGCCTTGGCGCGAGCGGGCGAGCCCCCTTTTTCGGTGTCAGACGTAATCCTGTCGTTGCAGGCTGTACTTGGCCATCTTCTCGTTCAAGGTTCGTCGCGGCAGGCAGAGTTCTTCCATGACGTTGACGATCGAGCCCTTGTGGCGGCGCATTGTGTTGTCGATCAGCATGCGTTCGAAGGCTTCGACGTAGTCTTTCAAGGGCTTGCCTTCGGTGGTCAGCGCCGGGCCTGTGGCCTCGTTGTCGGCCATCAAGAGCGAGGCGATGGAGCCGGAGCCCCGCCGGTTCTGCAGCACCGCGCGTTCGGCGATGTTGACCAGTTGGCGCACGTTGCCCGGCCATGGCGCTTGCAAGAGTTGCGCCGCTTCCTGCGCCGTCACCTGCGGCGCATCGCAGCCGTATTCTTCCGAGAATTGCTCGGTCAGGCGGTTGAACAGCGTCAGGATGTCTTCGCCCCGCGCGCGCAGCGGCGGCAGGACGATGGTCATGGCACCCAGACGGTAGAACAGATCGGGGCGCAGCGTGTCTTCCAGCGTCTTGTCGGGCGCGTGGCGGTTGCAAATGGCGATGATCCGGGTTTCGGGCGGGGTGCCCTGTTCGTTGATCATGGTCAGAAGCCGGGCTTGCATGGAGCCTGACAGCGCCTCGATATCCTCAAGGCAGATCGTGCCACCCCGCGCCTCTTCCACCATGGGGATCGTGCCGTCTTCGGCAGGGCCGAACAGGCGCGAGGCCAACTGATCTTCCGACCATGCGGCACAGGAGATCGTCACGAACTTCCGGCCCGCACGGGGACCGACGGCGTGCAGGGCATGGGCGACGAGAGTCTTGCCCGTGCCGGTCTCGCCGTCGATCAGCACATGGGCGTCGGCTTGGCCGAGGTCCAGAATGTCTTCCCGCAGCCGATCCATCACCGGCGATGTGCCGATCAGCTTCTTCATCAGGACCGAACCGTCCGACAATTCCTTGCGAAGCGCGCGGTTGTCCAAAGTCATCCGCCGCGCTTGCGTGGCTTTCTTGGCCAGTTCGGTCATCCGGTCGGGATTGAAGGGCTTTTCAAGGAAGTCAAACGCGCCGACCCGCATCGCCTCCACCGCCATGGGCACGTCGCCGTGGCCGGTGATCAGGATGACCGGCAGACCCGAATCCATCCCCATCAGTTTTTTCAGGAAGGCCATGCCATCCATGCCGGGCATCTTGATGTCGGACACGATGACGCCGGGAAAATCCGCCCCGATCGACTTCAGCGCCTCCTCTGCCGAGGGGAAGGTTTCGGTGTCAAACCCCGACAAAGCCAGCCATTGGCTGATGGATTGCCGCATATCGGCTTCGTCGTCGACGATTGCCACTTTCATTGCTCGCGCCATCAAACCCTCATTCCGCTGCTTTTACGTTCTGGTCACGATCTTCGGCCGCATCGGCGCGCAGGATCGGAAGCTGCATTTCAAACACCGCGCCGCCGGTTTCGGCATTGCGCGCGGTCAGGCGTCCGCCGAGGTCTGTGACGATGCCGGAACTGATCGCCAGCCCCAGCCCAATCCCCTCACCGGCTTTCTTGGTGGTGTAAAAAGGCTCGAACAGGTTCACGAGATCGGTGATCCCGTGACCATTGTCGCTCACGTTGAGAATGGCCGTATCGCCTGCCGCTAGCATGAGGTCAATCTGCGGTGCCTTCACGTCTTTGGTAGCGTCCAGCGCGTTGCGCAACAGGTTGATCATCACTTGTTCCAACCGCAAGCGGTCGGCCATGACCATGACGGGCTGGCGCGGGATCGACCGGGTTATCTTGACAACACGCAACTTCAACTGCGGTTCCATCATCGCCAGCGCCGACGAAAGGCAAATGCGCAGATCGACCGGCTCGAAGGCCTCGCCCCCCTTGCGCGCGTAGCTCTTCAACTGTCGCGTGATGGCGCCCATGCGGTCGATCAGGTCGTCGATGCGCTGGAACGATGACAAGGCCTCCTCGGGGCGCTTCCTTTGCAACAGCAAGCGGGCGCCGGCGAGGTAGGTCTTCATCGCGGCCAGCGGCTGGTTCAATTCGTGGCTGACCGCCGCCGACATCTCGCCCAAGGCCGCCAGTTTGGATGACTGGGCAAGGGTCTGTTCGGCCACGGCGAGGTCTTTCTGGACCTTCTCCCGCTCGGCAATTTCGCGCTGCAGTCGGGCGTTCAACTGGCGCAGTTCCAGCGACTCGCGCCGGAAGGACAGGGTTTCGGACCAGGCCCTTCGCGACAGCAGGTAGAAGGTCATGGCGGCGAGGATGGCCAGACCCATGATCTCCAGCGCCAAAATCCCGTTCACCCGTTCGCGCACCGAATCGTAAGCGGTGAAGCTGGCCATGCGCCAGCCGCGAAAGGTCATACGATTGTCGGTGCGCAGGACCGCCACGCCACTGAGATAGGCGTCCGGGTGGTTCTGGGTCAGGTCAGAGGTGACCGACAGCGCGCGATTCAGTGCTGTATTCAGCGCCGAAGGACTGTCCGGTGCGGCGATGGCTTGCTCCAAGGGCTGCCCGCGCCAGCGCGGTTCGGTGGACAGGATGACCTTGCCCTCCGAATCCGTCACCAGCACCACATCCTGCAAGGCAGCCCAGGCTCGCTCGAACTTCATCAGATCGACCGCAACGACGATCACCCCCATCGGCTTGCCTTCGGCAAAGACTTCCTGACTGTAGGTGAATTGAAATCCGCCTCCCTCCCTCTGTGACGCGGAGAACACGGTATCCATCGAGCGGGCCGCGGCCACGTAGAAATCGGCATGGCGGTAATTGGTGCCCAGAAGGTTGCGGTTGGTCGCCCCGACCGTGCGGCCCGTGCTGTCCAGCAAAAGGATGGAAGCCACCCCGATATCGGCCTGCACCTGGACCAGCCGCTGCGTGGTGCGGGAAAAGTCGCCCTTGACCAACGCTTCGGAGATCGCGGGGTCGCGCGACAAAAGCAAAGGCACGACCGAGGTGCGCTGCAGTTCCGAAACCACGTTGCCGCTGTACAGCGCCAGCCGCAGTTCCGCCTTGTTGCGCGTGGTTTCGGTAAACCGCTCCGTCATCCAGCGATTGGTCATCAGGACCATGCCGACCGCAAATACGATCAGGACGGCCGCCGTCACCTTCACCCAGACAGAGCCGCCCTGAAGGAGGTCCGCGCGGGATTTATACTTGGCTTTGTCGCTCATCCGGGAAATCTAAGCCTGTGACGGGGCCACCTCAAGGAAAGCCCCGGGGATGGGCCTCAGGCCAGCGCCATCCCGCCCATCAGGCTGGCGAAAAGCGACAGTCCGTCGGTGCCGCCCTGAGCTGCTTCCACGACGCGCTCGGGGTGAGGCATCATGCCCAACACGCGGCGGTTGGCCGAGAGCACACCAGCGATGTCAGCGGTGGCACCGTTGGGATTGGCAAGATAAGTGAAAGCGATGCGGTCCTGATCCTGCAGGGCTTTCAGCCCCTCGGCATCAATGGTGAAATTGCCGTCGTGGTGGGCGATCGGAACGCTGATCTCTTGCCCGCGCCCATAGACGGATGTGAAGGCGCTGTTGGTCGTGGCCACCCGCAGGCCCACGCTGCGGCAAACGAACTTCAGCCCCGCGTTGCGCATCAGGGCACCGGGCAGCAGGTGCATCTCGGTCAAGACCTGAAAGCCGTTGCAGACGCCCAGCACAAAGCCGCCGCGCACTGCATGGGCCTTGACGGCCGCGGCGATCGGCGATTGTGCCGCGATCGCCCCACAGCGCAAGTAATCGCCGAACGAGAAGCCACCGGGCAGCCCCACCACATCAGTGCCGGCCGGAAGCGCGGTATCCTTGTGCCAGACCCGCGCCACCTGAAAGCCGGCTGTCTCGAACGCCACGGCCAGATCGCGGTCGCAGTTGGACCCGGGGAAGGTGACGACGGCGGCTTTCATGCGGAGGCTCCTGTGATGGATGGCCTGCCATAGCGCAAAGCGGGCGCGCCTGCCAGAGGGGCGTTGGGCCTGTATCCGCGTTCGGAAACTGGGGTTTCAGCCTCCCGCAGCGGCTACGAAAAGCGGGGGTTTCACACCCCCGCAGCCCCGGGCTATTTGAGCCACAATGAAAGGGGTCAGAGACCGAGGCGCGGGATTTCGATGGCGGGGCAGCGGTTCATCACCACGGCAAGGCCCGCAGACCGCGCGGCGGCGGCGGCAGCTTCATTCACGACGCCAAGCTGCATCCAGATGACGCGGGGGCCGGTGAGCTGGTCAATCGCCTCCGCCACCACGGGGCCGACCGCTTCGGAAGCGCGGAAGATGTCGACCATATCAACGGGTTCAGCAATCTCGGACAGGCTGGCACGCACCGTTTCCCCCCAGGTGGTGATCTGCCCCGCCTGACCGGGATTGACCGGAATGACCCGGTAGCCGCGCCGGACGAGATAGTTGGCCACACCGTGGCTTGGCCGGTCGGGTTTGGGCGACCAGCCCACCAGGGCGATCACTTTGGCGGCGGACAGGATGTGGCGGATCAAAGCGTCGTCTGACATGGTTTCCCCAAGAAAAAGGCGCCCGGGCTTGGGACCGGGCGCCAGTGCGGAACGAGGGACAGTGAAGTGAAAGCGGCGTTCCGGGCCGTCCTTCGCATCGAATATAAGACCGCGCGAAAGCCGTTAAAGAGGCAAATTCCGCAAAAGCTTTCACAAACTTGTGCAGGTTAGCTATTAACGCCGCTCCGCGCGGCTTTTACCGGATCGAGGCCGCATAAAGCGCAATCGCCGCCGCGTTGGACACGTTCAGCGAGCCAAACTGATCGGCAAATGGGATGCGGGCGATGACATCGCAGGTTTCGCGCGTCTTTTCCCGCAGGCCCGGCCCTTCGGCACCCATCACCAAAGCCACGGCGCGGTTACCGGCACTGGCCATCGCCTCGGCCAGAGTCACGCTGCCTTCGCCGTCCAGACCGATCAGCACATAGCCCATCTCGCGCAGGGTCACCATGCTGTCGGCCAGATTGGTCACCCTCAGATAGGGCTGGCGTTCCAATGCACCCGACGCCGTCTTCGCCAGCGCGCCGGTTTCCGGCGCAGAATGGTGGCGGGGCGCGATCACGGCGCGCGCGCCGAACACCTCGGCCGAGCGCAGAACCGCGCCGGCATTGTGCGGATCGGTCACGCGGTCAAGGCAGACGACAAGCGCATTGCCCTTGCCCGAGATGCATACATCTTCAAGCTTGCCCCAGTTCAAGGGCTTCACTTCCATCGCAGCGCCCTGATGGACCGAATCTTCCGCGATCGGCACCTTGAAATTGCGCACCTCCACCACTTCCGGCTCGATCCCGGCAGTGGGCAGAACGTCGGCCAGACGGTCGGCGGCGTTCTTGGTCAGGACCAGACGCAATTTTTCGCGGTTGGGGTTCAGCAAAGCATCCCGTACGGCATGGATGCCGAACAGCCACAGCGTCTCTTTCGCCTCGGCCCGCTTGGCCCGTTCCTTGTCAATCACCCAACTGGGCTTGGTACTTTCGCTATAGCCGGCCATGTCGTCCTCGTGTTTCGTTACCATTTGGCCCCGGAAGCGATTTCACGCAAGCGCAAACCTTTGTGTTTCGCTCCGCAAAGGGCCCTTGACGCCCCCTGAGGCCTTGTTTATTCCACGCCGTCAGTGGGCGACATGCTACAAGGTGTGGCAGGAGACTGTAACTCTCCCGAGGCGACTCATGCCTGGTTCGATTCCAGGGTCGCCCACCATCTACCCGTTGACCGGATATTGCCGAAGCAAGATGCGGCAGGGCAATAGTCCTCCCATCTGCAGGAGGTTTGATTTGTCCGACCGGTCCTTCCGTTTCACCCATGCGATCACGCGTCGTCCGGCGGTGTCGATCATCGACGGTCTGCGCGCGGTCGATACCGGCACGCCGTCGCTGGACCTGATGCGCCAGCATCATGCCGATTACATCGCCGCCTTGCGTTCGACCGGGGCCACGGTGGTGGAGTTGGCAGCACTAGAGGCTTTCCCGGATTCGGTCTTTGTCGAGGATACCGCACTTTGCCTGCCCGAAGGGGCGGTCGTGATGCGCCCCGGCGCACCGACCCGTCTGGGTGAGGCGGCCGAGATGGCACCGCATCTGGCGGCGCTTTATGGCGAGGTGCGCTGGATCGACGGGGCTGACAGCTTCATCGAAGGCGGCGACATTCTGACGACCGAGACCGAGGTGCTGATCGGCCGCTCGGCCCGCACCAATGGTGCCGGCATCGCCGAACTGGCGGCCAAGGTCGCTGACTGGGGCCACAAGGTGCGCGAAGTCTTCACCCCGCCGGGTGTGCTGCACTTCAAGACCGATTGTTCCCTGCTGGACGCCGAGACGATCCTGTCGACCGCGCGGCTGGATGCCTCGGGCTGCTTTGGCGGCTATCGGGTGCTTCACACGGCGACAGGGGAAGAGGCCTGCGCCAATGCGATCCGGTTCAATGACATCGTGCTGATGCCCGCAGGCTTCCCGCGCACCCGCGACATGCTGGTGGCAGCGGGCTATGCGGTGCGCGAAATCGGCAACACGGAATGTGCCAAACTGGACGGCGGCATGTCGTGTCTTTCGCTGCGGTTCACGCCCGGGGCCTGACGCAAGCTTGACTTATCGCGCTCGGTCGCCGGGAATGGGCCCAGCGGTTGGGCGGGGATGCATGCGGTGGAACGTCAGGTCTTCAACATCGTTGCGATCGGACAAAACGGACGGCTGGCCTATGAGGCGGTGTTGCTGCTGGCCTCTCTGCGCGCGCAGGACCCCGGCTTTCCCGGCACGGTATTTCTCGCCGAACCCCAGCCGGGCCCCCTGTGGCCCGAGGACCCCCGGATTGCCGACCCCGCCCTGCGTGGTCTGCTGGCCGACCTTGGCGCGACCTTCCTGCCCTTTGAAAGCAAGGTGTTCGGCGCGTCCTATCCTTACGGCAACAAGATCGAGGCCCTGACGGCCCTGCCCGACGAACCCTTCCTGTTCCTCGACACCGACACGTTGGTGCTGGACACATTCGCCAAGGTGACCTTCGATTTCACCCGGCCCTCGGCCTCGATGCGGCGCGAAGGCACCTGGCCGAAGATCGAACTGTACGGGCCGACCTACGGGCAGATCTGGACATCACTCTATGACCGCTTCGGGCTGGATTATGCCAGCACGCTCGACCTGACCCATCCGGATGAATACTGGCGCCGCTATCTCTATTTCAACGCGGGCTGGTTCTTCCATCAAAGCCCGCAGGCCTTCGGCACACGCTTCCTGTCCTATGCCACCGAAATCCGCGACAACCCGCCCGCCACGCTGGCGTGTCAAGAGATGATCCCCTGGCTCGATCAAATAGCCCTGCCCCTCGTCACCCAGTCCTTCGGCGGCGGGCGTCCCGGGCCGGAACTGGCGGGCATGGACGGCGATGTCACCTGCCACTACCGCACCCTGCCGTTGCTTTATGCCCGCGAAAGCGACAAAGCCGTGGCAGTGCTAGAGGCGGTGACCGCACCGAATGCCATCAAGAAGGTTATCAGGGCCTATGACCCCTTCCGCCGCATGATCTATCAACGCAAAGGCGCCGAAGCCCGCGCCCTCTTTGACCGCGCCAACCTTCCGCCGCGCGAACAGGCGATCCGCAACACCTTGAAACGCGAGGGCCTTTGGCTGCGCTAGGTGTTTGTCATCAGACCGTCACACACCCTCGCGAAGAAGCGTGAACCGGCACCGCCCGGACGAGACCCTATCAACTCAGGAGCCGGCATGGACGCGATCATCATAGAACGGGCACAGGTTCTGCTGCCCGGCGCACAGGCTTCGGTCGCGGTCCGGCTGGAGGGTGGCGTGATCACCGGGCTCGACGTGGCCCGCGACGGCGCCCGCGTTATCGATGGCCATGGCATGATCCTGGCTCCCGCTATGGTCGACATCCACGGCGACGCCTTCGAACGCCAGTTGATGCCGCGCCCCGGTGTCGATTTCCCGCTGCACGCAGCCCTTCTGGAAACCGACCGCCAGCTGGCCGCCAATGGCATTGCCACCGCGTACCACGCCCTGACCCTGTCTTGGGAACCGGGCCTGCGTTCGGTCGCCAAGGGTCAGGCCGTGCTTGATGCGCTGGCCACCCTCGGCCCGCGCCTGACGGTGGAAAACCGCGTGCAACTGCGGTGGGAGACCTTCTGCTTCGAGGCCGTACCGCTGATCACCCAAGCGCTGGCCGGACCTTTGCTCCCGTCGATCGCCTTCAACGACCACACTTCGATGGCCGTGCTGGACCCTGGCACCCCGCTGCAGGAACGCCCCTTCGACCATGATGCCGCGTTTCCCGTCACCGACATGACCTCCGCCGCCTTCGCCAACAAGATGGCCGAACGTGCCAAGCGGTCAGGCCTGTCGCAACCGGACTATGTTGATCTGATCCGCGCGATGTGGCAGCGCCGCCCGGAGGTGCCCGCCGTGATGGATCAGGTGGCCGCCAAGGGCCGCGCGGCGGGTGTGCCAATGCTCAGCCATGATGACAGCCAGATCGAGACCCGCCGCTTCTACCGCAACCTCGGCGCGCGGATCAGCGAGTTTCCGATGAACCTGCGCACCGCCGAAGCGGCGCGCGAGGGCGGCGACTGGATCATCTTCGGCGCCCCCAACGCGGCGCGGGGCGGCAGCCATCTCGGCTCGCCGGGTGCTGCGGATATGCTCAAGCGCGGCCTGTGCGACATCCTCGCCTCGGATTATTTCTATCCTGCCCTTTTGACCGCCGTGGCACGGCTTCGAACCGACGGCCACGCCCTGCCCGACCTGTGGAAACTGGTCTCCACCAACCCGGCCCGCGCCTCTGGCCTGACGGACCGGGGCGAGATCGCTGTGGGCCAACGCGCCGACCTGACCCTGCTCGACTGGCCCGAGGGCGGCACCCCCGCGCCGCGCCTGACATTGGTCGCCGGGCGCGCGGCCTATTCCGCGATGGCCGCGGGCTGAGAGAGGCGGGCCAAGACGGGCGGGCTAAATCTCCAGCACGGGCCACAGCGACAGCACCAGCAGCACCGCCATCGTCCAATTGAACGGCACTAGGCGGCGCGGGTTGGACATAAAGGCCCGCAAGCGCTCACCGGCATAGGCCCAAAGCGAAACCGAGGGCAGGTTGATGCAAGCAAAAACCAGACAAACCACAACCGCGGCCGAAACCCCGCCCTGCGCGTAATTGCTGATCGCCCCAAGCGCCATTGCCCAGGCCTTGGGGTTGACCCATTGAAACGCCGCCGCCTGCAGGAAGGTCATCGGCTGGGCGGCAATCTTTCCCTCTCCGGGGGCTGCGGCATGGGCGATCTTCCACGCCAGCCATAGCATATAAGCAACCGAGACGGCCTTCAGCACCAATTTGCTGGCTGGCACCGCCTGAAACACACCCGACAGGCCCAAGCCCACCAGAAACACCATCAGCCCATGGCCAAGGCTGACCCCCAGCATATGCGGCAAAGTGCGGCGGAACCCGAAGTTCACGCCCGAGGCCATCAGCATCAGGTTGTTCGGCCCCGGTGTCACCGAGGTCACGAAGGCGAAGGAAATCAGCGCAAGCAGGATGTCATGTGTCATGGCGCAATTCTTCACCAGTTTGCAGGACGAAGGATTGCAAACTGTCCGCTCTGGCGGCATTATTTGCAACAAATGACGAAGATTGATGACACAAACACCCGGATATTGCGCGCCCTTTCGCAGGACGGCCGCATCTCAAACCTCGATCTGGCCGAAAGGGTCGGCCTTTCCCCCTCCGCCTGCCTGCGCCGGGTGCAAGAGTTGGAGCGGTCCGGCGTGATCAAGGGCTACCGCGCCGTGATCGACCTCGCCAAAACGGGCATCGGCTTCGTGGCCTATGTCACCGTGGGCCTGAACAGCCACACCAAGGCCGCGCAAGAGGCCTTCGAGAAGGCGATTTCGCGCGCGGCCGAGGTGCGCGAGTGTCATAACGTCACCGGCACCGTCGAATATCTCTTGCGGGTCGAGACGCGGGACCTGTCGCATTACAAGCACTGGCACACCGAAATCCTCGGCACCCTGCCGCAGGTGCAGGCGATCACGACCTTTGTGGTCATGGACAGCCCGAAAGACGAGCGCGCCTGATCCTGTGACCCAAGCGCGCCGCGCCTGGCGGTGTGAAATGGTGTTCCAAATCTTACCGAAAGATTGAGAAATTTTCCTAAATCGTTTTATACCAATATGTTACGTTGGATTGCACGCGTGCAATCCCCGGTGGATTTCATTTGCCCCCTGCCAAGCTCTGCCCTAGCCTCCGCCCATCCATTCAGGGAGGACAGAATGACCCTTGGCTTCAACACCCTTGCCGTCCACGCCGGAACCGAGCCCGACCCCGCCACCGGCGCACGTCAGGTGCCGATCTATCAGACCACCGCCTATGTCTTCCGCGACAGCGATCATGCGGCGAAATTGTTCAACCTGCAGGAAGTGGGCTACATCTATTCCCGCCTGACCAACCCAACCGTGTCCGCGCTGGCCAACCGGGTTGCGGCCCTTGAAGGCGGCGCGGGGGCGGTCTGCTGCTCCTCGGGCCACGCGGCGCAGATCATGGCGCTGTTTCCCCTGATGCAGCCCGGCACCAACGTGGTCGCCTCGACCAAGCTTTACGGCGGCACCGTCCAGCAATTCACCAACACGATCCGCAAGTTCGGCTGGTCGGCCAAGCTGGTCGACTTCGACGACCTGAACGCCATTGAGGCAGCGATCGACGAAAACACCCGCGCCCTCTTCTGCGAGACAATCTGCAACCCCGGCGGCGCCATCTCTGACCTTGACGCCATCGCCCGTGTCGCGAACCACGCCGGCCTGCCGCTGATCGTCGACAACACCACCGCCACGCCCTACCTCTGCCGCCCGATCGAACACGGCGCCACGCTGGTCGTCCATTCCGCCACCAAATACCTGACCGGCAACGGCACGGTCACCGGCGGCGTCGTGGTTGATTCGGGCAAGTTCGACTGGTCGGCCTCGGGCAAGTTCCCCTCGCTGGCAGCCCCCGAGCCCGCCTATCACGGCCTGAACTTCCACGCGGCCTTGGGCGGCATGGCCTTCACCTTCCATTCCATCGCCGTCGGCCTGCGGGATCTTGGCATGACCATGAACCCTCAGGGCGCGCACTACACCCTGATGGGGATCGAGACCCTGCCGTTGCGGATGGAGCGTCACGTCCAGAACGCCCAAGCCGTCGCCGAATGGCTGGAGCAGGACCCCCGCGTGGACTACGTGACCTATCCGGGCCTGCCGTCTTCGCCCTATCACCACCTTGCCAAGATGATCGTGCCGGGCGGTGCCGGGGCTTTGTTCACCTTCGCCGTCAAGGGCGGGTATGACGCCTGCGTCAAGCTGGTGGACAGCCTGAAGCTGTTCAGCCACGTCGCCAACCTCGGCGACACGCGCAGCCTTGTCATCCACTCGGCCTCCACCACGCACCGCCAGCTCAGCGACGAGCAGCGCGTGGCGGCGGGGGCCTTGCCGAACGTGGTGCGCCTCTCGATCGGGATCGAGGATGTCCGCGACATCATCGGCGACCTGGATCAGGCGCTGACCAAAGCCACCGCCTGACGGAAAAGGGTGCGTGACGTCACGCACCCTACCCATGTCGGGACGGTGCGCGCTCGCACGCACCGTCCTTACGGCACCAGTTGCCAGACGATGGTGACCGCAGCCGAAACCCCGACCTCACCGGCGGCGACCGGCACGGAAGAGTCACCCGCCATTTTCGTCATCATCGGCACCGGCGGCACATACCCGCCGCCCTCAGAGATCGACACGATGGGCCCCAGCTTTTCACCCGCAGCCTCGGCATAGAGCTTGGCGCGCGCCAGGGCATCTGCCACGGCTTCCCGGCGCGCCTCATCCTCGACCGGGCGCTGGTCTTGCAGCCCAAAGCTGAGGCCGTTCAGGGTGTTGGCACCATCGGTGATCACGGCGTCCAGAATGGTGCCCGTGGCCTCCAGCGACTTGATCTGCACGGTCAGTTGGTTGGAGGCGATATAGCCTTTCACCTCTTGCCCCGTGCCCGCCGCGTTGGTCACCCAGTTCGGATTGACAGACAAGCTGGAGGTCTGCATGTCACGGTCTGCGACCTTGGCCGCAATCAACCGTGCGATCACCGCCGACACGGCGTCGTTGTTGGCTGTCATGGCGGCGCCAGCTGTATCGCCGGTGCTGGTGACACCCAGCGAGACCGTGGCCATGTCAGGCACCACGTTGATGGTGGCACTGCCAGTGACGGTGATGGTGCCGGCTGTCTCGGCGCGGGCGGATACTGGCCAAGCCAAGGCGGCGGACAGGGCAACAACGGTCATAATTCGCATCGGAACCTCCATGATTGAATCGACAATGCCGTCTATGACGCCTCTCGCAAGATCATCCTTGGGCCTGACCGGGCTTTTTCTTTCTTTCGGCAAAATCCTGCTGTAAGCAGTCCGCCAAACCGGGGTCACTTCCCGGCGATCTGATGGCTGTGCTAGACGCTCCTCATGAAACCTTCGTTCGCCCTAGACTTCCGTGACGGCCTCGTCACTTTGCTGCATCGCACCTCGCGTGGCTGGAGCCAGGTGGGGTCCACCAGCTTTGACGCCCCCGATATGGCCGAGGCTTTGGGCTATATGCGCTCAACCGCGTTGGGTCTTTCGCCGCGCGGCATTACGACCAAGCTGATCATCCCGAATGATCAGATCCTGTATACGGGCGTTCACGCGCCCGGCCCGGACGCGGCCAAGCGCAAGCGCCAGATCAAAGCCGGGCTGGAAGGGCGCACCCCCTACGCGGTCGACGATCTGGTCTATGACTGGTGGGGCACGGGCCCCGACCTGAACGTCGCGGTCATCGCCAAGGAAACCCTGGCCGAAGCCGAGGGTTTTGCCACCGAGCATCGCTTCAATCCGGTCAGCTTTGTCGCCGTTGCCGATAATGGCGTATTTCTGGGCGAACCGTTCTTCGGCCCCTCGGCACTTGCGGCCACCTTGATGAGCGACGGTGAAAAGGTCGAGCGGGATTCCGAACCGGTCACGATCATCGCCCGTGATTTCAATCGCAGTGAAGCAAAGGCCAAGTCCGTCGAGCCGCTGAAGGCAGTCCCGGAGGACGCGGATGAGGACGCTGGGGCTGAGTTGGCCCAAACCCCCGATTCCGCCCTGGTCGAACCTGAGCTTGAGGCAGAGGCAGAGCCCGCAGTCGAAATCACCAAGGCGGTCAGGGCCGTGGCCGAAGAGTTGATCGCGCAACCGGCGGTCGTGGCACATGCGCGCGAGAACGAGGTGCGTCCCGAAGTCGTGCAACCGATTGAAGCTGCACTGCCGCGGTTTGAACCTGTCGTCGAGACGCCTTCTGTCGAACCGGCGCGCGATCCAACGCCAGTTGCAAGGCAGGCCAGACCGCAGTCCACCAAACCCGTTGTCCTGACCGAAGCCCCCGAAGCGCCCATGGCGATGGATGTGGCATCCGACGGGTCGGCCGAGCCGGGCAATGACCTGCCCCCCGCACCTGCAGCGCAAATCGTCGCGGCCTTCGCGACACGCCGTTCGGCGGCGATTGCTGCGGCCACGGCGGGCACGACCAAGCCAGCCAGTGCTGCGGGGCCGAAAATCCCTGCGGTTGGTTCTGCGCCGGCACAGCGTCCGACTGTGCCCCGACCGAATTTCGCGCGTCCCGCGCCAGCCTCGGCGCGCGACACACTGCCCTTCCCCGCCAAGACAAATGGCACCGCCGCCAAAGCGGCGGCAGGCAAGCCGAGCAAACCCAGCGGCGCTTCGGTGACTGCGGCAGGCATTGTCGGTGTAAAGCGAGAGCGCAACGTGGTGCCGCTGCCAACGGCCGGCATACCGGCGGAGCAATCCACTGCCGCCCTCAAAATTGCCGCCAAACCGCCAACAGGACTGGGCAGTCGGGCCGCGCCCATCAAGGGCAAACCGCGATATCTGGGCCTGTTCCTGACCGTTGTGCTGCTTGTGCTGCTGGTGGCGGTTGCGGCATGGTCCAGCTTCTTCATGGGCGCCAACGACACAACTGGCACTGGCGCCGGAACCCTGCCCCCGACCTCACCGGTCGCAAGCCTGTCTGCACCCGAACCGGCAAAAGTCAAAGGCGCCGCGACAGCTTCGACCACCGCACCATCGGCGACCGAAACGGCGACAGAGCCTCCACAGACCCAGTCTGCTGCGGTTCCCTCTGTGGCGGACGCGTCTTCCACAACCCAATCTGCTACGACCCAATCGGCGGCGACCGAGGTCCAGCCTAACCGGGTTGCCGGCGACGCGACTCCTGCAACCGCCGGCGTTCCTTCCGACGCAATCCTAGCCACGCAAGGCGCAACAGCCCCGGCGAAAGCACCTGAAACCGGTGTTGCAAGCGGCGCCGTCGCCGCCGTGCCTGCGCCGGCGGCGAACACAGCCGAGGCTGCGCTGCCGACGACGCTTGTGCCAATGACCCCTGCCGTGCCGGCGCCCGAACCTGCCCCCAAGACAGAAGTCTCGACAGCGGGCGTGCCTGATGCCTTGCCCAGCACTTCGGCACAGGACAAGATTGTGCTGGCAACCGCAGACATACCGCCCAAACCGCTTGGGCCCCTAGCACCACCTGCCATCGCGGCGGGCGCCGATGCAAGCCCCGCCGCCGAACCTCCACTGCCGCCTTACGGCACGGTTTACAAGTTCGACGCAGATGGCCGCATTATCCCAACGCCCGACGGCATCTTAACGCCTGAGGGCGTTCTGCTTATTGCGGGCAAGCCCAAGCTGGCACCACCCGAACGCCCGGTGAACCTGACTCCAGCGGCGCCTCCGGAAATCCTGACCATACCTGCCACAAACCCCACGACCGGGACGGCAGCAGATGCCATCTCGGTGCCCGTGGCGACCGGAGCGGACGCCGCGACGGGCAATCCTGTGCCGCTGGGGGCACCCGCGACAGAGGTTGCGCCAGCGGCATTGGTGCAAGACCCCACACTGGTCGGCAAACGTCCGAAAGACAAGCCAGCGGATCTGGCTCCGTTGCCGAATCAGCAGGGTGCGCTGGATGCGACGACGCAAGCGACACAATTTGCCGGCCTGCACCCGGCAGTACGCCCCAAGGACCTGCCCGCCACGCCCTTGGCACCCGAGACCGGGGCGGATGCTGTGGCCGCTTCGGCCTCATTGGCGGCGAACGGCTTTGCGCTGTCCACCTCGCTCAGACCTCTGGCGCGGCCTTCGGGCCTGACCAGGGCGGTGGATACCGCAGTGGCCGCCGCACTTCAGGAAGCTGCCCCCGAAACGCCCGTCCCTGATACCGAACTCGCCAGCGCCAACGTGACCCCCGAAGCGCAAGCCGAGCCGGACACCGAGGCACCTGCCCCGGACTTGCCAACCAATGCCTCCGTGGCCAAGCAGGCGACCACCCGACATGCGCTCAACACCAACCGATTGGCGCTTCTGGCGGTGTTTGGCACGCCTTCGACCCGTTTTGCCATGATCCGGCAGGGCAATGGCACGGTTACGAAGATCCAGGTCGGTGATACCGTCGACGGCGGTCGGGTGGCGGCCATTACCGAGACCTCGGTCCAGTATCAAAAGGGCGGGCGCATCGTGACGCTGTCGCTGCCCACCGGCTGAACAAAGCGCCGCTTTTTCACGGATTTCTGTCCGGGCCAGGTTTATTCCGTCATGAAGACTTCCTAAGTTGGGGGTCTGATGTGATGTTTGCGAGACCCTGTTTTGGCAGCATTGCGGCTGCCCAAAGCACCTGACCTCCCTTGACCTGAAGGACCAGGATGGAAAGCTTTCTGCTGCAAGCCTCGATTTATTTGGGCGCCGCCGTGTTGATTGTGCCCTTGTCGGTGCGTCTTGGCCTCGGGTCGGTGCTGGGCTATCTGGCGGCGGGCATCGTGATGGGCCCGGTCATGGGGCTGGCCGGAGCGGGCACCACCGACCTGCAGCACTTTGCCGAGTTTGGCGTGGTGCTGATGCTATTCCTGATCGGGCTGGAACTGGAACCAAAGGCGCTTTGGGACATGCGCACAAAGCTTCTGGGCATGGGAGGGCTGCAGGTCTTGCTGACCATGGGCGTCGTGGGGGGCATCCTTTTTGCCTTCGGAGCGCAAGTTCAGGTGGCGATGATCGCGGGGATGATCGGAGCAATGTCCTCCACCGCCATCGTGCTGCAAACGCTGGCGGAAAAGAACCTGATGGGGACGGCGGGCGGTCGGGCCAGTTTCGCCGTGCTGTTGACGCAGGACCTTGCGGTGGTGCCGATCCTGTCAGTCCTGCCACTTCTGGCGCTGCCGGCGGTAACCGGGCTGAGCGCGCAGACCTTCGGCATCTCCAATCCCACGGGACCCGACACCACCCACACCGAGGGGGTGGCGGAACCGATCCTGGCGGTGATCCACAACCTGCCCGCCTGGCAGGTCACCGCGCTGACGCTGGCGATCGTGGCGGCCATTGTGCTGGCGGGTCATTATCTGACGCGACCCATCTTCCGCTTCGTCCACGCCGCCCGCCTGCCGGAGATGTCGACCTTCATTTCGCTGTTGCTGGTGCTGGGGATAGCGTTCTTGATGATGATGGTGGGCCTTTCGCCCGCGCTTGGCACCTTCGTGGCGGGGGTGGTGCTCGCCAACTCGGAATTCCGGCACCAACTTGAGGCCGATCTGCAGCCCCTCAAGGGCCTGCTGATGGGACTGTTCTTCATGACTGTCGGCGTGGGGATCAACTTTACGCTTCTGTCGCGGGCGCCGTTGATGGTGCTCGCACTGGTGCTGGGCCTGATCGCCGTCAAGACCTTGGTGCTGTTCGGCATAGGCGCGCTGTTCCGCCTGCGTCTGCGCGACCGGACGCTGTTTGCGCTGGGGCTGGCACAGGGTGGCGAGTTCGGCTTCCTGATCATCTCGATCGCCCGCAGCGAGGAGTCTTTGCCTGTGGTGGCGGGGCAGATGGCGCAACTGGTGATCTCGTTGTCGATGCTGCTGACGCCCTTGTTGTTCCTTGGCTACGAGGCGTTGTCCCGCCGTTTGAGCGCGCGCAACCCCGAGCGTCCCGCCGATGTGATCGACGAAAAGGGTGCCGTGATCATTGCCG
>CANGHD010000026.1 GCA_947453525.1 Paracoccaceae bacterium
AGATACCCTCGCCCGCATCCCGGACTACAAAATCACCAAGGTCGACGACCTGCTGCCATGGCGCTGGAACCGGTAGCGGTCAGACCGGACGGTTACGGAGTGATGGTGGTATTCAGGTCCAAACGTGGTGACAGGGTCAAGGTCTTGTTCTGGGACGGCAGTGGGATCGTGATGATTTACAAGCGGCTGGAACAGGGCGGCTTTGCCTGGCCGAAGGTCGGTGACGGGGTCATGCGGTTGTCTCGGGTGCAGTTTGAGGCGCTGTTTGCCGGGTGAGGAGGATCAGAAAACAGTCCAGTGGACTGTTTTCCCGACGCAAGTGGCGCCGGATCCATGCCCCGCGCCCCTCCGTTCCAGCCGCGACAGAATGACTCGGATCGCCTTGTAAATATGGGCTTTTGTGGGGGAATGCGATATGAATCGGTATGCCCGCGCCCAACCCTCAACCCCTTGATCTGGATGGCCTTCCGCGTCATGTGCGGGAGGCATTTCTGGCCATTCAGGCCGAAGTTGCGGGCTTGCGCGCGCAGACCGAGCGTCAGGATTACCTGATCGCGGAACTGCGCCATGCCCTCTATGGCAAACGGTCAGAACAACTGGACCCCGATGCCCGGCAACTCGCCTTCGAGGACCTTGAGACGGCTGTCGCCGAGGCAGAAGCCACCCGTGAGGCGCTGACTGTCCGCAATGCCGACGGCACCACGAGGCGACCGACAGCCAAGCGCAACCTTGGCCATCTGCCAGACCATCTGCCCCTGCCGTGACCCCCGATAACTCGTCCATCTGATGCTAGGGTCCGGCCCAAGGAGAGGACCGGACATGAAGAGATCGAAGTTCAGCGAAGAGCAGATCATTGCGATCCTGCGCGAACAGGAGGCGGGGGCGAAGACAGCCGAGGTCTGTCGCAGGCATGGGATCAGCGGTGCCACGTTTTATGCGTGGAAGGCGAAGTTTGGCGGCATGGAGCCTTCGGAAGCCAAGCGGCTGAAGGCGCTCGAAGACGAGAACGCCAAGCTGAAGCGCCTGCTGGCCGAGGCAATGCTCGACAACACGGCGCTGAAGGATCTGCTCTCAAAAAAATGGTGACGCCCGCCGCCAGGCGAGAGGCCGTCGCCCATCTCGAACAGGGCTACGAGATGAGCGAGCGGCGGGCGTGTTCCCTGATCGGGGTCGATCGGTCGTCGGTGCGATACCGGCATCGCCGACCGGATGACCGCGAACTGCGTGAAGCGCTGCGCGGGGCCGCCGAGACGCACCGGCGGTTCGGCTATCGCCGCCTGCATGTGCTGCTGCGGCGCGATGGCCGTGTGCTGAACCGCAAGCGCACGCAGCGGCTCTATCGCGAGGAAGGTCTATCGGTGCGGCGGCGTCGCAGCCGCAAGCGGGCGATCGGAACGCGGGCGCCGCTGGTGACCGAGGCTCTGCCTAACGCCCGCTGGTCGGTCGATTTCGTCCAGGACCAGTTTGCCCACGGCCGCCGATTTCGCATTCTGAACGTGACCGACGATGTGACCAAGGAAAGCCTGGCCGCCGCGGTCGACACCTCGATTTCAGGCCGCCGGGTTGCTAGGGAACTGACGGCCCTGATCGAACGGCGCGGAAAGCCCGGCGTGATCGTCTCGGACAACGTCCTAGCTTGGGAACAAAACGGGGTTTAGGGCGTCAGATCACGGGGCATCCGAGCGACCGGATGCCTTCGGAATAGTTGCCCAGGCGGGCTCCGCCGTCAAGAAGTGGTCTCTTCCATAGCGAATACAGGGTCGGCCTGGTTGCCGCCCTCACCGTCCTTAAGACGAGATCCTAAATCCCAAGCGGAAGGCCCGAACATTATCTACGAGGTCAGAAAGCTGCCTCGACGGCTCTACAGAGAGGGGTCCTTCCGCCTGGGCTCGTCCCCTCGAAGAAGGGACGATAGGGTTCGCCGGATTTGATCACGGCGTGAATGGTGCGCGCCATCTTTGCGGCGATGGCGGTGTAGGCCTTGCGGCGCAGATCAGGGTTGTGGCGATCTTGCGCGATGTAACGCTCGAACTTGGCGCGGAAGCTGTTTGCCTTCTTCAGGACCGCCGTTTGCCCTGCCAACCACAAGGTGCGGCGCAAGCGGGCATTGCCATATTTGGAAATCTTGCTTCGACCGCGGAACATGCCGGACTGGACGGTTGCCAGATCCATGCCACAGAACTTGAGAAACTGACGGTGATGATGGAACCGACGCAGATCGCCGGTCTCGGCCAAGATCGTCAGGGCGTTGATCGGCCCGATGCCGGGAATGGTGCACAGCAGCTGATAATCGGGCCGCTCGCCAAGCAGTTCGATGGCACGATCTATGATGGCATTGCGCTGCCGGATCAGACTTCTGCCCTCGGCCAGCATGAGGCGGAACATGCGGATGGCGTCTGAATCCGGCGACACGGGCAGCCCGGCGGACGCCTTGGCCGTCTCGTAAATATCTGACAACAAGAGTGACTTCTCGACCTTGCGTCCGACCACATCCCATGCAGCCTTGGTGAACTCCTCTTTGGTCACGGCCGAGATCAAGTGAGGCGATGGGAACATCTCGAGGAAGGCCAGGAACCAATCGGTGCGTGAACTGCGGTGGAAACGGTCGGCTTCCGGGAAGTAGCGCGGCAAGTAGTGGGTCAGGATGCGGTGCCACAGCTCGGTCTTCGACCGAGACACGGCATCATGGGTTTTGGACAATTCCTGAATGTCGTTCGTGCCGGCCACCATCGGGTCCTGGAAGATCTGCACCGCGCCGATCTGCAGCATCTGCAAAATGACCTGAGCATCCTTCGGGTCGTTCTTGTCCCAACTGTTGTGCAGCGCCTCCCTTGTGCGGGCCAAGGCGACCGAAGACACAAGCTTCAGATCGAACCCGGCGACGCCGAGATGATACATCAGCACGCGATGATAGTTGCCAGTGGCCTCGAAGCCGATCCTGACCGGCAGGCCGTATTCGCGCAAGATGGCGATCAACCGCGTGAAATCTTCAGCAGTGTTGGTGATCGTCATGCGCCGCCGGCGCGTCTTGCCGGGAACGGCAATCAGCACCTCGTGCCGATGTTTGGAAATGTCGATGCCTACCAGAACACGGGCATCCGAAGTATGCTCAACCTTGGCCATGGCCGGTCTCCTCTGTGGTGTGGTTCGCAAAACCACCATAGAGACCCGAGCCCCGGTTATGGCCGCCCGCTGCGCAATTTGAGGGCTGCGCAGGCGGCCATAACCTTCAACAGCGCGTCGTTCCCAACATGCTATGGAACCGAGTTCACCTCGAACGCGATCCTGGAATGGGCAGAGAAGATGCGTGTGAGGTGGCACTACATCGCCCCCGGCAAACCCATGCAGAACGGCAATTGCGAAGCCTTCAACGGCCGCATGCGCGACGAACTGTTGAACGAGACCCTGTTCTTCGGCATCGACCACGCCCGTCAGGCCGTCGTCCGCTGGACCCACGTCTACAACACCGAGCGGCCTCATTCAGCCCTCGGCTATCAGGCTCCGGCGGTCTTTGCCGCCCAACTCACCGCAATGGGCGATCAGCGTCGCGCAACTGAACAGCTCCGCAGATCGCCCATTGCTGCTTCGGCGCAACCGCGCCAAATTCAACCGCCGACTCTGGTCTCAGCCGGATGAGCGTCGGGGGTCACAGCCGCGGCCCTGCGCGCCAGATCAGCCAGCCAGGCTACGTCATCGCCCGAAATCGTGTCGATCACGCCAGCCGCCAGCCAATCGACCATCCCGGCCATCAGATCCAGACCTTGCGCTGTGTAAAGATCGTAGGTCTTGGGACGCTGGAAGTGATGACGTACGGCGATGCCAGCCTCGTGCAGGGCAAGGCCATCTTCGAGGCGGAACATTCCGTGTTCAACCGACACCGAATCCAGCCGTGCTGCGCGGGCGAGACCGACGAGATCGACGTGGCGAGCATGCAGGATGCCTTCGGTGCGCACGGCGGGGACGTGGTCCTTCAGTGCCTTCAGCACGGTATGGTCGAAGGAGATGAAGATGGCATGGTCAAGGATATCGGTGGTCTCGACCAGTTCGGCGATGCGGGTATAGGTGCCTTCAAGGTTCTGGAACTCCTTGATTTCGACCACCAGACCCAAGCCGATCTCGGCGGCATGGGCCACGGCCTCGGACAGTGTGGGAACAGGCTCGCCCGCGAAATCGGGGCTGAACCAGCTGCCCGCGTCCAAGGCACGGATATCCTCCAGCGAGGCGCGGGAGCACAGACCTTTGCCATTGGTCGTGCGGTCAAGGAAATCGTCATGCATCAGCACCAGTTCGCCATCGGAGGTCAGCACGACGTCGATCTCGGCACTGGTCCCGCCGGCAGTGCGGGTGGCCGTCAGCGCGGCAAGGGTGTTTTCCGGCGAAGCGATCGAATTGCCGCGGTGGCCGCAGACATGGACGAAGCCGGTTTCGCTGTGAAGGAGTTTGAACATTTTCAGCCTTTCAGGTTAAAGTTTGCCCATGCCGGCGGCAAGGGCTCCGTCGTTGCGCATCGCCCGTTCGGCGAGGAAGAAGATCAAGACGGTCGGCACCAGCACGATGAAGGTGACGACAGCAGCATTGGGGAAGATCATGACCTTGCCGCCCAGAACGGCCCAGAGCTTCACGGTCAGCGTCTCGACCTGAGGTGCGCCGACGATGAAGGTCTTCTCGAACTCCTCAAAACTGGAGACGAAGGTCAGCATGCCGCCGGCGATGAAGCCGGGCCAGGCCAAGGGGGCCACGATGTGCAAGCCCACTTTCAGCGGCGAGGCGCCGAGGCTGCGGGCGGCATGGATCAGGTCGGCGGGTACGGCCTCCAAGGTGGCCGACAGGATGCGGATCATGAAGGGCAGGGTGCCGATGGTCTGGGCAAGGATCACGCCGGGCACCGAATAGGCAAGCCCGACACGGAAGAACAGATAGCCGATGCCGATGCCCACGATCAGCCCCGGCACGATCAGCGGCGCCAGAATGAACATCTCGACGGCGCGCTTGGCCCGGAAGGGGATTTTCGCCAAGGCATAGGCGGTCGGCAGCGCCAGCAAGCCCGAAAGGGCGGTGACGGCCAAAGAAATCAAGACAGACAGGCCTATGCTGTTGATCAGGCTGCGGTCCAGCCCAATGGCCCGCCAATGGTTCAAGGATACCGCGCGCGGCAGGATGTCGGGAGCGAACCAGCCGCCCTTCGGGTCCACCAGCGACCAGAGCGCCGCCACGACCATGGGCGCCAGCAGGGTCAGCGCCAGCGCTGCGTAAAGCCCGATGGACAGCCAGTACCTTTTCATCGCACTTCCCCTCCGGTTGCGTGGTGCAGCCCCGAGGTCAGACGGTAGTAAACCAGCAGCACCGCGCAGGCGATGGCCGACAGGACAATGCCCATGGCCGTGGCCAGCCCCCAGTCATTCTTCTGATAGGCCGCCTCGTACATCCAGATCGACAGCGGCTTGGGATAGATCGGCCCCAGCAGCGAGGGCACGGCGAAGGCTCCGGTCGAACCGACAAAGACCAGCAGCACCGCCGCCGTGATGCCGGGCAGGGCCAGCGGCAGCTCGATCTGCCAGAACACGGTCAGCCGCGAGGCGCCAAGGGTTCGGGCTGCCAAGGCAAGGTCCGTCGGGATCGAAGCGAGGGCGCCTCCGATGATCAGGGTCATGAAGGGGATGGATTTCCAGGCCAGCGCGATGATCACCCCCAAGGACCAGTCATCGCGCACCAGTTTCGGCAGGCTCAGGCCCAAGGGCTTCAGGATGCGGGACATCTCGCCGCCCCGGTCGAACAGGATCATCACGATGAAGGCCGCGACGATGCCGGGCACCACCAAGGGCGCCTTGTACAGCGTCAAAAACAACTTCTTGCCCGGAAAGGCCGCCTGAAGCGTCACCGCCAGCGGCAGGGCCACCGCGAGGCTGACCAGCGTCGGCACTACCGATATATAGAGCGAATAGCTGATGCCATCGCGGTAGACGCTGTTGGAAAACAACTCGGCATAGTGCGACAGCGTGAAGCCCTGATTGGTGCCGATGGTGCCCATGCCAAGACTGGTCAGCAGCGCCAGTGCCAGAGGCAGGCCGAAGAACAAGACCAGATAGCCCACGCCCGGCAACAGGAGCAGCAGCAGGGTAGCGCGGCTGATCGTCATGGCGCAGTGCTCTTGGCCAGCAGGTGCAGGTCGGCGGGAAAGCTCAGCGTCACTTTGGTGCCAGCAGGAAGAACCGCAGCACCTTGCCCGCTGGAGCGGGCCCGCAGCCGCAGATTGCCGACAGTCACGCGGTGTTCCACCTCGGCGCCCAGAAATGTCACTTCGGTCACCAGCCCCACGCCGTCCTCGGATGGGCTCAGCCCCAAATCCTCGGGGCGCACCGACAGATGCAGCAAACCGGTCGCTGACGGGGCCGCACCCAGAACCTGACCCCAGGGCGCAATCATAAGCCCGGCCTGAACCTGCGCGGGAATGATGTTGGTATGGCCTAGAAACTCCGCAGTGAAGCGGGTTTGCGGCGTTTGGTACAGCCGGCGCGGCGTACCGATTTCCACGATCGCCCCGGCGTTCATCACCACCACACGGTCGGCCAGCGCCATCGCCTCGGATTGGTCATGGGTCACGTGGATCGTGGTGATGCCCAGCCTGCGCTGCAGCGCCTTCAGATCATCGCGCAACTGTTCGCGCAGCTTGGCGTCAAGGTTGGACAAGGGCTCATCCAGCAGCAGCAAGGGCGGCTCGATGGCAATGGCGCGGGCCAGGGCCACGCGCTGCTGTTGCCCTCCGGACAATTCGCGCGGCAGCCTTTCGCCATGGTCGGCCAGATCGACCATGGCCAGCACCTCTGCGACCTTGGCCGCGATCTGCCCCGCCGGCACTCCGCGCATTCGAAGACCAAAGGCCACGTTGCGCGCCACGGTCATATGGGGAAACAGGGCGTAGGACTGAAACACCAGCCCGATGTTGCGCCGCTCTGGCATCAGCGTCTCGATCCGCTGGCCGGCAACGCTGATCTCGCCCCGGTCCGGCTGGGTGATCCCGGCGATCATCCGCATCACCGTGGTTTTGCCGCAGCCCGAGGGGCCGAGCAGCGCCACGAACTCTCCCTCTGCCACATGCAGCGAGAAATCGGCCACGGCCACGGTCGGGCCAAAGGTCTTGCGCAATCCTGTGATGACGGCATCTGCCACGGCGCACTCCTGATCGGTCAGTCAGGATGCGCGCGACGGACCGCGCGCATCCCGGGGGTTCAGGACTTACTTGGCCTGCAGGATTTCGGTCACGAACCGGGCTGCGGCGGCATTGGTGACGGTGCCGACGATCCGGGGACGCGCGAGGGTGTCATACTGACCCTGCGGGACCAGACGCGAGACGACATCCGGGCCAAGCGCCTTGGCGATGTCAAGCTTGGTGCGGGCCGAGCGCGAGCCATTGACGCTGAGCTTGTAAAGCTGGATCTCGTCCGACATCAGGTAATCCATGAACAACAGTGCGCCGGCCAGGTGCACAGCACCCGAAGGGATCATCGCGCCGTCGCCGTCGCCCACTTCGCCTTCGGTCATCAGACGGGCTTTGATCGTCGTCGGGATCAGGCCGCGGCCGATGAAGTCGAACACCATGTCTTCCCAGACGGTGCCCACATTGATCTCGCCGTTGGTGAACAGGTTCAGTGTGTCCGAGTTGCCATTGGTGAATTCAACGACCGGCTTCAACTCTTTGAAATAGGCCAGAACCGGGTCAAGGCAGGGGCTGGCGGCCCAAGCCTTGGCCTCGTCTTCGGTCAGGGTGTAATCGTAAAGACGCGCCTGGCAATCCTTGGTCGCCATGGCAAGGATCGCGGTTTCCAGAAAGCCCGAGCCCGAGCCGCCCTTGGTCGGGTCCGTGATGGCCACCTTCATCGGGTTGGCCTTGGCATAGGCCAGCAGTTCGGGGAAGGACTTCGGCTCGGTGCCTTCGGGAACGACACGGGTGTCGAACGCGATGGCGGTCTGGTTGCGGTGGAAGGGGGCCACGACGCCGTTGTGGACATAGCCGCGCGACACGGTGGCGGCATTCTGGTTAAGGTCAGGAGCCGAGGGCAGCATGGTATTGAGCGGCAGGTTGGCGATGACGCCCGCCTCGTTGGCGACGCGGACCGAGCCGTTCGGCATCCAGAACAGGTCCACCGGCGAGGGCTGGCCAGCCTGCTTGGCAGCGATCAGCTGCTGGACGGCCTGATCGCCATCGACCTGATGGTAGTCGATGGTCACGCCGGGATACTTGGCCTCAAAACGGTGGATGATTTCGGCAAACAGGTCCTTTTCCGATTCGCCAAAGTCATAGAACACCACCGTGCCATCCTTGACGGCCAAGGGCGTCAACACGTCGTAGAAGGTGGCGGTGGTCAAGGCCTTGAGATCAATCGAGGTCTTGATGTTGAAGTCGGGGGCTCCGACCGGATCAAAGGCAAAGGCCGGGGCATTGGCGGCACAGATCAACGAAGCAGCAAGCAGCAGCGCACGAAGCGTCATGTCGTCCTCCTGTTGGGGGCTGGAATATCCAAGAGGCTTCAGGGTGCGCGCCACAGATGACCCGGGCTTGATGGTAATGAATCCGTTCCGTGGAACTTTGGTGACAGGCACGACGCGTGACATCGTGCCGTGATGCAGGCGGTGATAGGTTTGCCGCGACATTTGCAGAGGAGTTTGCGATGACCCAGACCGACCGTATGCAGGCCTTGACGGAAATCATCAAGGAAACCGCCCAATTGGCCCTCGCGCGGCAGCAGGCGGCCTCGGGATTGTCGGTCGACATGAAGGGCAGGCTGGATTTCGTGACCAATGCCGACCGCGAGGTCGAAGCTCTGGTCGCAGCCCGTCTGGCCGAGTCCTTTCCGCAGGACGGCCTCTTTGGCGAGGAAGGCCAGCGCCGCCCCGGCACCAGCGGTGTCGTCTGGGTGGTGGACCCCATCGACGGCACGCATAATTTCGTCCTCGGCGGGCGCGACTGGGCGGTGTCCATCGCCGTCCTGGGTCCGGATTTCCGCGCGGCGGCGATTGCGGTGCCTTCAGTGGGCCTGCTGCTGGCGGCCGAAACCGGCGGGCCGCTGCTGCTGAACGGGGCACCCTTTGTTCGTCCCCTCCATACCGCAGAACCGACGCTGTGCCACACCGGCGTCTCCACTTGGATGCCGGTTGATCTGGACCATGCCGTCACCGATTTCGTCCGCCGCGACCTGAAGCTGGCCGACAAGCGCAGCGGGTCCGCCGTGATCAGTCTGGCCGCCGTGATCATGGGCGAAAGCGATCTTTATCTCGGCTTTGGCGAGCATATCTGGGACGTCGCCGCCTGCGCGGTGCTGGCCGAGGCTGCCGGTCTGCGGCACACCTTGGATTGGACGGCCGAGCCTTCGGAAGGTCACGTGACCTTTTTCTGCGGCCTGCCCGGGCTGGTGGAACGGGCAATCGAAGCGATCTGGGAGGTGGACACGACCGTACCAATGCGCGGTGCAGGCCGTTAAGCCGGGTCCCGGGTGCCGTTTTCCGCCGGACTTCTGGTTCAGGTCTCCCAGAACTTCCGCCGCACTCAGACAAAACGCAGTGCAACCTCACAGCAGTGCCTGCGGCGCATAAAAAGGCTCTGATAATGACAACAACCAAGTCCATACCCCCTCAACCACGCGGCTATTTGGCAAGTTGAACTTCACCACCGAACCTGCATAAGGCAAACGGCGATCATCCCGGACACTTGCGGTACACACGGGTGTCGCGCGGTCGACGCCCTAGCGCCCCTCCAAAATCCACCTGCACAAAAAGCAACCAGCCTCCTCACGAAGACGGCATTTCGCCAACTCCGCCAGAACCTGCTCCAAGATTGGGACCCTATCCAGTTACACGTCGGGGCCACCCTGACGTCTCATGGACAGGATAGGATGGGGATCGGCTTGGGCATCCTAGTGTATCGACCCAGCGGAACCTGCTCAAGTTAAGCTGCCAAAGTGAATGCCTCTGCAGGGGTCTTCATGTCCAGCGCCTGATGCGGGCGTCGGGCGTTGTAAAAGCTGACCCAGTCGCCGATGGCGCGTGTCGCGTGCTGGATGCTGTCGAAACGCTGGCGATGAATGCACTGCTCTTTGATCGTGCGGATGACGCGCTCGACCATGCCGTTCTGCTGGGGGCAATGCGAAGTGATGAACTCCTGCTTCAGACCGTAGCTTTGGACGAGTGCCGTGTATTTGTGGCAGGTGAACACGAGGCCGTTGTCGGACCTCAGCAGGAATTCCCGCGTCACATAGCCGAGGGAGCCGAACCGGTTGATCGGGGCATCGCGGAGATGTTGCGAGCTACGCCGAACTGAAGCGCATCGTGGCGGAAGCCGATCTCGACATCCCGACACTTTGGGCGCTTGGCACCCACGACACCGGCCCGGGTTTTTACAAGGTGATGCATGAACGCACCGACGATAACCTAGCTCCCTATGACCATGACATGGTGGTTGCGGGCATCCATATCATCGTGCTGGACACCTTTGTTCCGAGCAAGGTCGGTGGCTCGTTCGAACCGGGTCAGCTTGACTGGCTGAAAGCCCGGCTTGATGACCATGCCGAACTGGCCAAGCTGATCGTAATGCATCACGCTCTGGCGCTGGACGAAGACAACGAGGCGATGGAATGGGAATCGCCGGCGGGCGCCGACACGGTCGCACTGCGCGAACTGCTGGCGGGGCGGAACCTGCTGGGCATCTTGTTGGGTCATATCCACCATGACCGCGTGACGCATTGGCATGGCATTCCGGTTGTCGTCGGCATCGGCCAGCATTCGGCGATGGACGTGACCTATCTGCACGAGGGTATGCGGATGGTCGAAGGTGCCTCGTTTGCCATTGGCACCGTGCGTCCTTCGGGCATGACCATCTTTTTCGTGCCACAACCCTCGACCCGGCGCGTGTTGCAGAGCGTGCTGTTCTCGGAACTGGCTGACATGATCAAGAAATTTGAAGGCTCGGCACCTACTGCCGACGCCGCAGAATAGGGAGCCTTGGCATGAACCGCAGAGCCCTGCTGACTGGAACGGCGTGGCTGGCCCTTGTCCTCGCCTCGGGTGTGGCGGCTGGCGCCCAGACGATCCCGGCGACCGTGGACGCGCCGGTAGAGATCACCTTTTACAACTACAACCTCGCTTCGACCGGGATCGGGGCCGATGGCACCAAGAAACTGATTGCGGAATTCATGGCCGCCAATCCGAATATCAAGGTCAATGCGGTGGGCGTGCCGGGCAACGAGATGTCGGCCTGCATTCAGGCCGATGTCGCAGCGGGCAAGGGGCCGGATGTCGCGCAGGTGGTGTTCGCCGATCTGGATTTCGTGGCGGGCAACCGTGGGGCCCACGCGCTCGAGTACCTGATTCCGGCGGATGAACTGGCCGCGCATTTCGACGGCATGTCACCCAACGGGCTGAAGCTGGGCATCCTGAACGGCAAGACTTTTGCCTTGGCCTATACGTTCTAGACCCCGGTGCTGTTCTACAACGCCGACTTGTCCCGCAAGGCCGGGCTTGACCCGGACGCCCCGCCCAAGACCTGGGCCGAGGTAGAAAGCATGGGCCTTGCCATCAACAAGGCCACAGGGGCCAGCGGCATTGAAGGCGGCATCGTCGGCGCCGGGGCCGTGGGCGCCGACTGGCTGGCGCAAAGCGTCATCCTGTCGAATGGCGGGCGCACCATGTCGCCCGACCGAAAGACCCTAACCTTCGCCGAACCGGCTGCGGTTGGCGCGATCGAGATGCTGCGCAAACTGCATGACGACGGCATGCTGGAGAACGCGGCCTTCCCGGCGATCCTCGAAAAGATGAACGTAAGTGGAGTGGCGATGTTCCTCAACTCCTCGGCGATCCGGCGCGCGCTGATCGCCGGTGCGGAAGTCAAGTATGAGTTGCGCGCCGCGATGATGCCGGGCTTTGGCGCCAAACTCGCCTCGACGACCAATTCCGGCAGTGGCCTGTCGATTTTGAGCGCCGACCCGGTCAAGCAGCGTGCGGCGTGGGAGCTGACGAAGTTCCTGACCTCAAAGCGCGGCTATACGATCGTCACCTCCAAGATCGGCTACTTGCCGCTGCGGACCGATATCGTCAATGATCCGGCGTATTTGGGCGAATGGGTCAAGGACCATCCCCTTGTCCAGCCCAATCTGGACCAGTTGTCGCGCCTGCAGCCTTGGGTTCCCTATCCCGGTCAGAACTATCGCCAGATCGACAAGATCACGATCGATGCGACGGAAATCGCCGTGTTTGGCGGTGCGGATGTGGCAACAACGCCAAAGGCCGCACAGGATCTGGCGCAAAGCCTGATGCCGAACTGAAAGATCATCCGCCGGTTCCCCACCGGCGGATGACACCAAGCATTTTCTGGCTGGCCTTCGGCTGACCCAGGCGAGGCGAAATCTGGCGAACGAAGGATTTCGGTCGTCTGAGCAGAGCTTTGCAGCGTGATTGTTCCCTCAACGAGGAAATCTTTGGAATGGAAAAGAGTACAGTTGCGTGTCAATATACACGACAACATCTATCGTTCATTGGAGTTTTATATGACATTCCGAGTCGCTGGTTTCGCAGGAAGTTTCAGCAGCCCATCCAAGACCCGCGCGCTGATTGATCTTGCCGCACACCGGGCGGCTGCCCGGTTTGGCGCAACAGCTGTGACCTATGATCTGACGGATCTGGAACCTGCCCTTGGACAGGCCCGGTCCCTTGATGATCTGGCACCTTTTGCGCGCGCCATTGTGGCAACCCTCTTGTCAGCGGATGCACTGATCGTTGGCAGTCCTGTCTACAAAGGCAGCTATACGGGACTCTTCAAGCACCTGTTCGACCTGATCGACCCTGCCGCTCTGGCAGGCAAGCCTGTGTTGCTGGTGGCAACCGGCGGGGGCGACAAACATGCGCTGGTGATTGAACATCAGCTGCGACCGTTGTTCGGCTTCTTTGAATCCGCCACGTTGGCAACAGGTGTCTATGCCTCGTCTGCGGACTTTGTCGACGGATTGCCGGCATCTTCAGCGCTGTTGAGCAGGCTTGATCGCGCCGTTGATCAATTTCAGCCCTGGTTGGGGCGCGCCGCCGCTGCTCAGGCCGCCTGACTACGTCCATTCTGAAACACTGAGTCCAACCGATCCTGCGGGGTCGGACCAACCGAGTATTGCCTGAAAGGATGTCTACCATGACCAGGCACGAAACCTTCCCTTCCGCTATTTCACCTGAGGATGTCGTGGCGGTTACGCCCCGTATCGGTGCGGAAATTCGCAACTTGCCGCTGTCCGGGGATTTGGGCGCAGATGTCGTGGCGGATATTTCCGCGTTGCTGTTGCGCCACAAGGTGCTGTTCTTCCGCGGACAAACCCATCTGGATGATGCCGAACAAGAGCGTTTCGCCCTGTTGCTGGGCCAGCTTGCCCCACATCCGACGCAAGCCATCGTCGCGGGCACGGCCTCGATCCTTGAGTTGGATTCCCGTCGCGGAGGCGGCCGGGCAGATCAATGGCATACGGATGTCACCTTTGTGGAAGCCTATCCCAAGGCCTCTGTCTTGCGCGGTGTGGTGATCCCGCCTGTTGGCGGGGACACGATCTGGGCCAACACCGTCACCGCCTATGACAATCTGCCCGCACCACTGCAACGCCTGGCCGACAGCCTGCGTGCTGTGCATTCCAACGCCTATGACTATGCCGCCCTGCGCCCCAAAGCGCGTGAGGAGGACAAGCAGCACCACGCCAGGGTCTTTGCCTCGACCGTTATCGAGACGGAACATCCCGTGGTCCGCGTCCATCCCGAAACGGGCGAGCGCAGCTTGCTCTTGGGAAGCTTCGTCAAACGCATTGACGGTCTGGCACAGGACGAGTCCCAAAAGATTTACGAATTGCTTCAGGCCTATGTGACCGCACCGGAAAACACCGTGCGCTGGCGCTGGCAGGTGGGCGATGTGGTGATCTGGGATAACCGGGCAACCCAGCACTACGCCGTCAACGACTATGACGACCAGCACCGTGTGGTACGCCGCGTGACCGTTGCAGGCGATGTGCCGGTCGGGGTCGACGGTCGCCGCAGTAGCCCGCGCGTCAAACCATAACCTTTGCAGAACAGGAGACCCCGACATGACCCGCAAAATTCGACTTGGTGCGTTCCTTCCCGGCGGCGGCCAGCACATTGCTGCATGGCGCCACCCCGACCAGCCCGCCGATGGCGCCACCAGCTTTGCCTTTCACGTCAAACTCGCGGAAGAGGCCGAGCGTGGCCTGTTTGACGCCTATTTCCTAGCCGACGGCCTTGCCATCGCCTTTGGCGGAGGCATCGAGGGTGGCAATGCCAAAGTGGCGGGGTTCGAACCCGTGACGCTGTTTTCAGCCCTCGCGCCCCTGACCAAAAACCTGGGCTTCATTGCCACTGCCTCGACCACCTATGAAGAGCCTTACAATCTTGCCCGCAAGTTCGCTTCGCTTGACCTGATCTCGGATGGGCGCGCGGGGTGGAATGTGGTGACAACGGCGACAGAGAGTGCGGCGCACAATTTTAACCTCGACCAGCAGCACCCACACGCCTTCCGCTATCGCCGCGCGGCGGAACATATCGAAGTGGTCAAGAAGCTTTGGGACAGCTTCGAGGATGACGCCTTCTTGCGGGATCGCGAAACGGGCGTGTTTTTCGACACCGACAAGGTGCACTACGCCGACCATCAAGGCGAGCATTTCAAGGTCAAGGGCCCGCTGAACGTCTCGCGCTCGCCGCAGGGTCATCCAGTGATCGTGCAGGCAGGTCAGTCCGAGGATGGGCGCGGGTTGGCTGCCGCAACGGCCGAAGTCATCTTTACCGCCCACCAGCGTCTTGATACCGCGCAGGAGTTCTATCGGGATATCAAGGCGCGGGCGCGCGGATTGGGTCGCAACCCAGACCATATTCTTGTCATGCCCGGCGTTGCCCCCTTTGTCGGCCACACCGAGGCCGAAGCGCGCGAAAAATATGAACGCCTGACTTCGCTGATCCTGGAAGAGGACGGCATTGCTCTGATCAAAGGCTTGACGGGCGGCACACTCGACCTGACCGGTGTCGATCTGGATGGCCCGCTGCCGCCCGTTGGCCCGACCGAAGGGATGAAATCCCGCCAGACCCTGATCCGCCAAATCGCCGATGAAAACAACTTCTCGATCCGGCAGTTGTATCAGTGGGTTGCCACGGCACGCGGGCATTTCACGGTGGTGGGAACGCCAGAAACCATCGTCGACACGTTGCAGGACTGGTTCGAAAACGAGAGTGCGGACGGCTTCAACATCCTGCCGCCTTGGATGCCGACCGGTCTGACCGATTTCGTCGATCTGGTGATCCCCGAATTGCAGCGCCGTGGCCTGTTCCGCACCGAGTATGAAGGCACAACTTTGCGCGCCAACCTCGGCCTGCCATTCTCCGAAAATCGCTGGGCGGCCATGCGCCGTTCGGCCCTTGCAGCGGAATGATCCAATGACCTTCCAGAGCATCGAAACCTCCTCCCTCGCGGGCTCTGTTGAAGCCTCCCCCGGTGCGACGTTGTTGCGCCGGGGGGGCGAAATAGGCCAACTTGCCGTGTCGCGCTACGGGGTCATTTTCGGGTTCCTTGCCTTTTGGCAGGTGGCAGCCACCGTTGGCTGGGTCAATCCAGCCATTTTTCCACCGCTGGATGCGATCTTCGTTGCGCTTTGGAAGGCGCTTGCCTCGGGGCGTTTGGTGGGTGACATCGCCATCAGCCTGCAAAGGGCGGGCATCGCCTTTGGCGCGGCGGTGGTCGTAGGCATCCCGTTGGGATTGTTCATGGGCCAAATCCGGTCGGTCGAACGGGCTCTGGACCCAATCTTGCAATTGTTCCGGCAAACCTCGGCGCTTGCGATCTATCCGGTGTTCATCCTGTTTCTGGGCCTTGGCGAGACGTCCAAAGTCGCCGTGATCTTCTGGGCAACCCTCTTTCCGCTGCTTTTGGCCACCATCGGCGGGGTCAAAGAGGTGGACGGCAAGCTGATCGAGATGGCGCGCACCTTCGGCGCATCCCAGCTCGCGGTATTCCGCCGCATCGTTCTGCCGGCCTCAGTTCCGGCAATATTTGTGGGCCTGCGGTTGTCGGCCACCACCGCTCTGCTGCTCTTGATCGCCGCTGAGATGATCGGGGCGAACAAGGGTTTGGGGTTTCAGGTGATGAATGCCCAGTACAACTTTCAGATCCCGCTGATGTTCGGCGCGATCTTCCTTCTGGCCGCCCTCGGCCTGACGGCGAACTACGTGCTCGTCTCCCTCCAGCGCCGCCTGTGCCGCTGGTCCGACATCGCACGCTAATCACCAATCCACATTAAGATCATCAAAGGAAGTCTCTGACATGACAACGCTCTTTCGTACTCTTGCCCTTACGGCCCTGTTGTCCGGCACAGCCACCCTGGCCACCGCCGAGGACGTGACGCTGCGTTATCTGGCCAGCCAAGGTGGGCTGTCCGCTTATGAACTCGCCGCCGAACTGGGCTATTTCGAGGGCACCGGCATCAAACTTGAAAACGAGGGTTATGCCCAGGGCGGGCCAGCCTCTCTGGTGGCGCTGGCCGGTGGCAGCGTCGAGATCGGCTCTGCCGCAACCTCTGCCGTTCTGAACTCCATCGCGGCTGGGAATGACTTTGTGGCGGTCTATCCGTCGAACGGCATCAACAAGGACGTGCAGTCTATTTTCTATGTACTGGACGACAGTCCGATCAAGACCGTGGCCGACATCAAGGGCAAGACCATTGCGGTCAATACTCTGGGCGCGCATCTGGACTACACCGTGCGCGAGGCACTGCATCAAGCGGGCCTGCCGGAGGATTCCGCCAATCTGGTCGTCGTGCCAGGGCCGCAACTGGAACAGGTCCTGAGGTCAAAGCAGGTCGATATCGCCGCTTTTGGCTACTGGCAGACGACCTTTGAAGGTGCCGCCCGCAAAACGGGCGGGATCAGGCCCATCTTCGGTGATACCGACATTCTGGGTGACATCGCAGGCGGTTTCATCGTGCTGCGCCGTGACTGGATCGAAGCGCATCCAGAGGCGACCAAAGCCTTTGTCGCAGGTTCGATCAAGGCGCTGGACTATGCGCGCGAGCATCCCGAAGAGACCAAGGCCATCTTCGCCAAGGCCTTGGCTGCACGCGATGAAAACCCCGGTCTGGCTCAGTATTTCCGTGGTTTTGGTGTGCGCGCCGGGGGACTTGCGGAGGACCGTGACATCCAGTTCTGGATCGACGTGTTGGAACGTCAGGGCACCATCCCGGCGGGCAAGCTGGATGTGACCAAGGTGCTTTACACCTCGGTCGAACGTCCGGTCACGAACTGAGGATCGCAGCATGAGCGTGGTTCAGAACACCCGCCCTACCACTCGACTTGGAGAGGTCACGGTTCGTGACCTCTCCAAGTCCTTCGCGCTGAACGGGCAGCGCCTGGCCGTGCTGCGCGACCTGCAGCTTGAGGTGCGCAGCGGCGAAAGCCTGGCCATTGTGGGCCCCTCGGGCTGTGGAAAGACCACCCTGTTGCGCGTGCTTGCGGGGCTCGAGACCCCCGATCAAGGCGAAGTCCTGATTGACGGCCTCCCGGTGAAGGGAGTGGGCACCGAGCGAGCCATCATCTTCCAGGAACCACGGCTACTCCCTTGGCTGACCGTCCTGGGCAATGTGGCCTTCGGGCTGGAAATGCGCGGCAAGTCCAAGGCTCAAGCCGAGTTGCGGGCCCGCCATTACATCCGGTTGGTCGGCCTGGCCGAGTTCGAAGCGGCCTATCCACGACAATTGTCGGGCGGCATGGCGCAGCGTGTGGGCATTGCCCGGGCCCTGACCGTTCAGCCCGAGATCCTGTTGCTGGACGAACCATTGGGTGCTTTGGATGCCATGACCAAATTGACCATGCAGGAAGAGCTTTCTCGCATCTGGCGCGAGGAAAAGGTCACAATGATCCTGGTGACCCATGACTTGGAGGAAGCAATCTATCTTGCCGATCGGGTTCTGGTGCTGACCAAGAATGGCGCGTCAGTTCCAAGGCTCATCGACATCAATCTGGCACGACCGCGCGACAGAAATGAAAGCGATTTCGTCGCCATGCGAAAGCGACTGATGGCCGAGTTTGGCTTGCATTGATGCAAATTGGTCCGGATGCTACGGGTCGCACATTCGCGCCCTGATGCCTCCTAACCTTTCAGTAGAAAACCAAGCTGCGCCGCTGAAACCTGCACGGCCGTTCTCGGCTTGACGGCCGGATGAGCTTTCCCGCCTCCAATCGCTTCAGACAAAGCGACATGCCCCCGCCATCGTGCCAAAACACCTTGATCAGATCCCCTATGCAGCCCCGGAAGCAGAACACCTCATGGTTGAGCGGGTCGCGCCCAAGACCCTGCCGGACCTTCAGCGCGAGGCTGTTCATCCCGCTACGCATCCGCGTTGCACCTCCCGCGATCCAGACTTCCGCACCCGCCGCAAACGCGATCATGCCAGGTCCAGGAGCTGCACCAAACGCATCGGCGCCATCGGATCGCTGGTCATGCCGACTGCCAACTTGCGCCCATTGGCCATGGTGATCTCGACGCTGTCGTTGAGGCTGTAGGCAAAGCGTCAGACCGCCCTCGCCAGAAGAATACTTCTGCAACTGGGTTAGGATCGCTCATGTGGTGATTGCGAGGATCCTGTCGGCTCGGCCGCGCAGCATGAACGCCGAGGTGATCAGGCCCGCTTCCAGAGCCTTACCGATGCCTACATCATCCGCAATTATGACCCGCACCCGATCTTGGGCCAAGGCCCGTTCAACCGACAGGCGCTGGAACGTTAGATCATCGATCGCGGCGCGGCCAATCGGGAGCGAACCGTAACGATCCAACGTAAAATCCGTAGGGTTCATGTTTTTCAGGACCAGAACTCCATCAAGGGTGAACGCCGTGTTATACTCGGGCCAGTTGAGGGTCTGGTAGCTCACGGTGTTCGGTCGGCTCAACCACCCCATCTATCACGCTGGATTCACGAGATGAATCCCCTCAGGCCATTGGTGCAACGCTGCCCGTGGAAGTGAACACTATGCCCGCCGATCCAAAGCAGCTCCGGAGCGGCGTCGCAATCTTTTCAGGATGGTAACAGCCCGGTCAGCAGCGGATTGGGAAAACGGCGCTGCAGGGTGACGGCAAGGAAGGCCTCGGTCAGATCGTCGAACTTGGCAGCCTCGGTCAACAGTCCCGCCTCCAATTCGTCGCGCACGACGATGGGGGGGATGACGGCAAGGCCGGCGTCCTCACGCGCAAGCAGGCGGATCATGGCCATGTCGTCGGCTTCGGCGGCGATCGTCGGGGCAATGCCCAACCGCGCCGTGATGGCATCGAACCCGGCGCGCAGGGCCGTGTCGGCCGTGGGCAGAATCAGCGGTTCTTCCGTCAGCAAGGCGCGCAGCGTTCGAGTTCCTGAGCGAACACGCGCCGCTGTGCCGATCAGGCTGACCGGCTGTTCGGCGAGGCGATGGATCAACCAGGGGCTTGAGGCATCGCGTGCGGGGGCGAGGTTGGTCAGCACCACGTCCAGTGAAAGTGCCTCCAGCCCGCGCAGGAGTTCGGCCTGCGAGCTGGAACGCAGCACCACTTCAACGTCCAGGCGCCCGATCAGGGGGCGCAGGAACTGCATTTGGAAATTGCGCGACAGGGTGGCGAGCGCCCCCACCCGCAGCGCCCGTCGTACGCGGCCGGTTTCGCGCAAAGTCGCGGTCAAATCGGCCGCAGTGCGAAAGATCGCCTCGGCATGGTCCAGAGCAATGCGCCCGGCCTCGGTCAAGACCAGCCCGCGGCCGCGGCGCTCGAAAAGATCATGACCGAGAGCCGCTTCCAGCGACTTGATCTGGGTGGACAGGGCCGATTGCGACAGATTCAACCACCGTGCCGCACCGGTCAGCGTGCCATCGGTGGCGACCGCGCGGAACAGGCGCAGGTGATGCAAGTTCAGGACGTCCATCAATTTCACCAAACAGAACGATATCAGATAAAATATGTAATTTCATGGAAGTTCCGCAAGGGGTATCTAGACGGTCATGCCACTTGATCAGGAGCCTGACAGATGACACCGCTTCCATCCCTGACCTTTCTTGCCCCGATCCTGCTGCTGGCCGTGGCCGCGTCTGCGGCAACCCGCCCAGGCAGCCGGCCTGGCCTGCTACCAAGCTGGGCCGAGGGCGCGGCCTTTACCGGCCTTGGGCTGGCCTTGGCCGGGGTCGGCCAGCTTCTGATCCAGGGGGTCTCGACGCTCTCGTTCGGCTCGGGCGTCGGCCTTCTGGCGTTCCGCCTTGACGTGGTAAGCGTGACGATGTCGCTGCTGGTCAGTTTTGTTGGCTGGATCGTCGTGCGCTATGCCCGCACCTATCTGGACGGCGAGCCGCGCGAGGGGGCGTTCCATGGCCTGCTGCTGGCCACGTTGGCCGCCGTGCTGTTGCTGGTGCAGGCGGGCAGTCTGGGCATTCTCGTGCTCGCCTTCCTTGCCGTCGGTGTTGGCTTGCGACAGTTGCTGCTGTTCTACCGCGACCGGCCCGAGGCTCGGCGGGCAGCGGCCAAGTTCTCGCTTGTCTGGGGGGCGGGGGACGTGGCTCTGATCTTGGCGGCAGGTCTGTTCTGGGCGGCCTTCGGCACGATGGATCTGATGGCGCTGGGGGTTGCGGCGCAAGCCGGACTGCCGCCGGTCGCAAAGGTCGCCGTGGCGCTGGTGGTGCTGGCCGCTGCCCTCAAGACGGCGACCTTTCCCCTGCACGGCTGGTTGACCGAGGTGATGGAGGCCCCGACCCTGGTTTCCGCCCTGCTGCATGCGGGCATCATCAATGGTGGCGGCTTCCTACTGATCCGCATGGCCGAGGTGGTGCAGGCCAGTCCTGCTGCGATGGCCGCGCTGGTGATGCTGGGGGGGTTTACGGCGCTGTTCGGGGCGGCGGTGATGCTGACGCAAAGTGCTGTCAAGACGGCACTTGCTTGGTCCACGGTGGCGCAGATGGGCTTCATGCTGCTGCAATGCGGCTTGGGTCTATGGCCGCTGGCGCTGCTGCATATCGTCGCGCATTCACTGTACAAGGCGCATGCCTTCTTGTCGTCGGGGACGGCCGTGCGGGCGGTGGCCGCGATCCGGCGGCCGGGGCCGGTGGCGGCACCGGGGCTTGGCGCGGTGGCAAAGGCCTTCGCGGTGGCGCTGGTGCTTTATGCCGCAGTTGCGGTCGGGTTCGGCGTCATTGCCGGGCCGAAATCGGCGCAGGCGGTGGCGCTTGGCGCAATCCTGATCTTCGGTGTGGCCTATCTGGTGGCGCAGGGACTGGCGGATGCCGCGCCCAAGGCGCTGACCCGGCGGACTGCCCTTGCCTCAGTAGGAGCGGCGGTGGCCTATTTCAGCTTCCAACTGGTTGCCGGGGCGCTTTGGGGCGGTTCGTTGCCTGCCCCCCCGGCGCCGGATGCGCTGGAATGGGGGCTGATCGTGCTGGCGATCCTGTCCTTTGGTCTGGTGGCCGTGGCGCAGGCGCTGTTCCCGCTTTGGGCGCATCATCCCGCCACGGCCGGCTTGCGGGTTCATCTGGCCAACGGGCTTTACCTCAACGCGCTGCTGGACCGGCTGATCGGCGGCTTTCGCGCCTCCAGACCGCTCTGACCCTTTGCCTTTCAGGAGACTGACATGTTCAAAAAGCACGCTCAAATCGCTCCGGCCCGGATCACGGGTCTGCTGAAGGCCGCCGAGGCTGCGGCCCGCGCGATCCCGCCCGCCTTCCCGCTGGAAGCGACGGTGGCTGTCAACCCGTTCCTCGGCCAGACCGGCGAGGATCTGGCCACGGCATCGGCAAGGCTCGCCCGGGTGGCTGGGGTGCGGCTGACCCGGCCGCGCGCCGACCTTGCCGCTCTGGTGACCTCTGGAACGATCACGGACGAGGACCTTGCCGATGCCCTGATCGCCTCTGCCTCGCCTTTGAAACCTGCAGATCTGGCCACGCTGAAGGGGCGACTGCATGCGCCCAGCCCTGACATTCAGGCCCTGCCGACGCTGGCGAGCCTGGCCGCGCAGGCGACAGGACTGGACTGGTCTGCGGTCACGCACCGGACCATTGGCCTTTGGGCAGCAGGGCATTTCGACCGCGGTCAGGCGCTCTGGACACCTGCCCCGGGACAGGGGGCATTTGCGGCCTGGCGCGCTTGGGCCAGCCACGACCTGACGCCAGAGGCGGCGGGCTTGCGGGGTTTCTGCGCCCATGTCGCATCCGCCCCCGACACGGCCGAGCGAGCCTTGCTGCGCGCCTGCGAAACGCTTGCGATCACCGAGGCTGCTGCCGAGACGGTATTTCACCGGCTGTTGGTCGATCTGGCCGGATGGGCCCAGCATGCGCGCTGGCTTTTGTGGCAGGCCGAACTTGCCGGGCAGTCGGACACGACACTGACCGACCTTCTGGCGATCCGGCTGATCTGGGAAGAGGCGCTGTTCGCCCATGCGCCGCAGGTAGACGCCGACTGGAGCGGCACGCTTGCCATCCATGCTCAACCGCTTGCCCCGACGCCCGATCAGGTGATCGACGTCCTCCTGCAAGAGGCGACCGAGCGCGCTCATCAGCGGCGGCTGGGGGCCATGCTGACCGGAACGGATGCGAACGAGGCTGCGGCGCACCCGGCACTTCAGGCTGCCTTCTGCATCGACGTTCGCTCCGAAGTGTTTCGGCGCGTGCTGGAAAGCGTGGATGGGGGCATCGCGACCCTTGGCTTTGCCGGCTTCTTCGGGTTGCCAATAGCTCACCGCAGCTTCGGCTCGGACGTGGTCGAGGCGCATCTGCCGGTGCTGCTGACCGCCGCCCTCACCTCGCACGGCGCGGGCGCTCCTGCGGTCGAACAGGCCGCCCGCATCACCGCGCGCACCGCCCGCGCCTGGGGCCGGTTCCGCCAGGCTGCGGTATCCTCCTTTGCTTTTGTCGAGGCGGCAGGGCCTGCCTATGGCTGGAAACTGGCCAAGGATGCGCTGGGGATGGGCGTCAAGGGCCTTGTGCCCGAACCGGCTCCGCAGCTTGACGAGGCACTGACGCCTGAGCAAAAAGCGGCAACCGGGGCGGCCGTGCTGAAGGCGATGAGCCTGACGACCGACCACGCCCGGCTGGTGCTGCTGCTGGGCCATGGCGCGCAAGTCGCCAACAACCCGTATGAAAGCGCCTATCACTGCGGCGCCTGTGGCGGCTACACGGGTGAGGTGTCGTCCCGGTTGCTGGCAGCACTGTTGAACGACCCCGAGACGCGGGCGGGCCTGCCGGGTCACGGCATCGACCTTGCCGCCGACACGCTGTTTGTGGCGGGGCTGCACAACACCACGACAGACGAAGTCACCCTGTATCCGGAAAGCCCGGCACCGGGCCATGCGGCGGACCTCGCGCAGGCCCTGCACTGGCTGGCGGCGGCTGGCAGCTTGGCGCGGGCCGAACGCGCGCAGCGACTGCCGGGGGCACTGGCTACCACGGTGGCCGCGCGGGCCGCGAACTGGGCCGAGGTGCGACCCGAATGGGGACTTGCGGGCTGTGCCGCCTTCATCGCAGCCCCGCGCGGAGCGACGTCAAAGGCCGATCTTGGCGGGCGGGCATTCTTGCACTGCTACGACTGGCAGGCCGATGCAGGCTTTGGCACGCTGGAGCTGATCCTGACCGCGCCCGTTGTCGTGGCAAGCTGGATCAGCCTGCAATACTATGGCTCTGCCGTGGCACCTGCGGCCTTCGGGGGCGGCAACAAGCTGATCCACAACGTCACGGGCGGCATCGGCGTGATCGAGGGCAATGGTGGCCGGCTGCGCGCTGGCTTGCCCTGGCAGGCGGTCCATGACGGGGCGAAGTTGGTCCACGACCCCTTGCGGCTGTCGGTGATGATTGAGGCACCGCAGGCCGCCATCGCTGATGTGCTGGCCCGCCACGACGGGGTGCGTGCGCTGTTCGACAACGGCTGGCTGCACCTGTTCGCGCTGGAGCAGGGCAGGATCGCCGCCCGCTATCGGCCTGGCCTGACCTGGCAAGGTCAGGTCCCCACGCGGCGGGCGGCATGACCCTGCCCGCCCGCGCCGCGCTTGGCACGAGGCTTGGCAAGGAGGCGGCGCTGGCGCCGCCCTCGGGATCACCCTCATCGGGGCCGAGATTGACACTGACCGTTTTGGCACCTTCACCGCCGAGACGCCCCGCTCCGGCACAATCGCCGATGCCGCCCGCGTCAAGGCCACCGCGGCCATCGCCGCAGCAGGGCTGCCTGTGGGCATTGGCAGCGAAGGCGCCCATGGCCCGCATCGCAGCATCCCTTTCCCGGCCCTGGGGTGAGAGGTGCTTCTTTGGCATGAAGGGCAAGCCGGGCGCGAGATCATGGAACAGGCGCTGCATGATCGTCCCACCCACGACCATGCCGAGATAGCGAGTCTGGCCAAGGCCGAAGCCTAGCTGGCCCGTGTGGCCTTTTCCCAGCAACTGCCGACATCGTGGCACCTTATGCCCACGCACCGCCCGTGGCCAAGGGCTTGTGCGACCGTGGCGCCCTTGCTGCCGCCCTAGGGCCGGCGGGGGCCAACTTCACCAATGGGCGAGCCTTCCTGAAAACCGACATGCGCGTCCATATGAACCCGCGCTGGATGAAGGTCATCGCGGGCCTTGGCCTCCGCCTTGCGCACCGCCAGACCATCCGGTGCCCGCGCTGCCATGCTCGGCTGGGGCCCGCTGCGGCGCGAGCCCGGCTTGCCCTGCGTCGATTGCGAAACACCCACCGCCCTTGTGGCGCAGGACATTCATGGCTGCACGGCCTGCGCTGCAGAGGACCGCACTCCAAGGACCGACCCCGCCGACCTCGCCCATTGCCCCACCTGCAATCCCTGACCTCAGGCCCCCCGTTTCGACAAATCCCGCCTGCTCAGCCGCCATGTCACCGAAGGTCCCTCCCGCGCGCCGCAGCGCAGCGATTTCTACGCCATGGGCCTGACGAACGAGGAAATCCAGCAACCCTGGATCGGTGTGGCCACCTGCTGGAACGAAGCGGCCTCTTGCAACGTTACGCTGAACCGGCCGGCGCAGTCGGTGAAAGTCGCCGAGAAGGAGGCGGGCGGCACGCCATGCGAGTTCACGACGGTCACAGTTACCTGCTCTATCGCGATGGGGCATGAGGGCATGCGGTCGTCCCTCGCCTCGCGATGCCATTGCCGACACGGTCGAACTGACCATGCGTGGGCAGCGCTATGACGCGCTTGTCGGCCTTGCCGGCTGTGACAAAAGCCTGCTCGGCAAGATGATGGCGATGGTCCGGCTGAACGTGCCTTCGGTCTTCATCTATGGCGGCTCGATCCTGCCGGGGCGGCTGAATGGGCAGGATGTGACCGTGCGAGACGTGTTCGAGGCGGTGGGCAAGCATCAGGCCGGGAACACGTCTGACGCCGAGTTTGCCATCCTGGAACGGATCGCTTGCCCCGGAGCCAGGGCCTGCGGCGCGCGATATACCGCCAACACCATGGCTTGCCCGTCAGAAGCGATGGGCCTTGCGCTGCTGAACTCCTCCGGCGCGCCTGCCCCTTGCGAAAGCCGCGATCACTGCGGTCGCATCAGTGGCAAGGCCGCGCTGCGCCTGATCGAAAAGAACATCCGCGCCCGCGACATCGTGACCCGCAAGAGCCTTGAGAACGCCGCTTGCGTCGTCGCCTGCACCGGCGGCAGCACCAATCCGGCCCTGCGCCTGCCCGCCACAGCGCATGAGGCCGGCATCCACTTCGGTCTGTTCAACGTCACCGACATCATGCGCGACACATCCTATTTCTGCGATCTGCGCCCCGGTGGCCGCTATGTCGCCAAGGACCTCTACGAGGTGGGCGGCGTTCCTGTTGCGGTGCAGGAACTGCGCAAGCTGGGCCTGCTGCATGAGGATTGCATCGCAGAATCCTCCCGCACGCTTGGCGAGGAGCTTGACGAGATCCAATGCGCAGCGGACGGTCGCATCATCTATCCGACCGCCACGCCCCTGACCCAAACCGGCGGGACCGTGGGCCTGCGCAGCAACCTTGCGCCCGATGGCGCCATCGTCAAAGTCGCGGGCATGTCGCAGGAAGAACAGGGTTTCACCGGCCCGGCCCGCGTGTTCGAAAGTGAGGAAGACGCCTTCGAGGCAGTGTACAAGCGCTCCTACATGCGTGGCGATGTCATCGTGATCCGCAACGAGGACCCGGCAGGCGGCCCTGGGATGCGCGAGATGCTGGCCACCATCGCCGCCATCAGCGGGCAGGGCAGGGGCAGGAAAGCGGCCCTGATCGCCGACGGCCGTTTTTCAGGTGCGCCGCGTGGCTTCTGCGTCGGCCATGTCGGGCCGGAGGCGGTGCATGGCGGGCCCATCGCCCGGATCCGCGACCCCGACGTCATCAGCATCAACGCGATGAGCGGCGATCTGTCTGTGGAGATCAGCCAAGACGACCTCGTCGCCCGCCGGGCCACTTGGTCCGGCCAGCGCCCCACTCCATACTCCTCAGGCGCAATCTGGAAATTCGCCCGCATCGCCGGTGGCGCGCGTTGGGGAGCGGTCGCGCACCCCGGTGCAAAGGCTGAAAAGAAATCTACATGGACTTGTGAACGTGCTGGCGCGCTCTATTAGGGGCACCCGGGCGCGGACTCAACCCAAAAAAGGGGATGCTCATTTCCGCCGACCAAGGGCATCCACCGGCCCAAGGTGGCAAGCACTGTCGTCCAGAAGTCGCAATCCCCTGTTTTCGAATTGCGCCAGACGGCAAGGGGCGTTTGAGCCCGCGGCCTGCCCGTCTTGCGCGCGGGCTTGGTCAAGCATCGGTTTTGGATGGCCGGCCAGCCATTTGTTCGTAAGGCGCGTTCGCTTGGGAGAAAGGGATGTCTCCGACGAACCCCACGAGCGGCACGCCCAAGGCAAGGCTGACGGGTCCCGTCCCCCGGCCAAGGCCGCTGCGTTCAGCGCTGACACCCATCCAGTCAGCGCAGGATGCTCCAAGCGGGCGTGTCACGATATGGGCGAACCAGAACGCCGGGATTTCGGGAAGGTCCAGACGCCATCAAGCCAGCAAGGGCACAAGGATGACACCGGCAAACATGACGCGGGAGCCCTAAAAGCCGAGCTCCAGACTTGTCGTCGACATGTCCTCTGCCGCCCTGGCAGGGGCGAGGGTGGCCAGCACGATTGCCCAGTAGAAGGTTTCGCGCCGCTTGGCGGTGATGCCGTGGATGGAAAGCGTGCCCTCTGCGAAATACCAGGTCGCGAAAATCACGGCGAGCGCCGCCGAAAAGAAGATCGCCGAGACGATACAGGCAATCGCAAGCCCGACGTGCAGCACATCGGCGGCCATGGTGCCAAAGATGCTGACGCTCAATACCGCTGCCCATTGAATCCAAGCGTTGTTCCAAGGCGCTGCCCACTGGGCGGCCAAAACGGCACCGAAAATCGCCGGGCCCAGTGCTAAGGCGACCGGGGGGTCGATCCGATGCACAGGAAAGTCCGAGGTTGTCTCACTCATGCCGGTGGTCAGAATCTTGACGACCCAAATGATCGCGGCGATCTGCGGCACTTTGGAAAACGCCTTCCAGTTTCATGGTGCCAGTCTTCACGGCAAGGTGCAGCTTCGGTCACGGATGCGTGCTCCCGTAGTGTTTCGGCTGTGCTTCCGGCCCGATCGAATATGCACGGTCTGAGGGGCATTCGGAATTTTGGGAAAACCGGCGGGGGATGCGCCCGCGCCGGTTCTGTTCATGTTGCAGAGGTCAGGCCTCGACGGCGGGTTCTTCGCCGTCGCGGGTCAAGGTCATGTAGGCGACGATCAGGATGATGGCGCCAAGGAACACAGCGCTTGTGATGACGGTGCCAAGGCCAAAGCCGCCATATTCATGCGGTTGTGACAAGAGGTCGCCGAACGAGGCACCCAAAGGCCTTGTCAGGATATAGACCAGCCAGAAGCCAAGGATCGCATCAAGGCCGAGGAAGAAATAGCCCAACGACAAGGACGCGATGATCATGCCGAACAGAATGCCGGTGCTGAAGTAGCCCAGACCGAACTTTTCAGCCACCAGATCACCCGCGGCTGTGCCCAAGGCGAAAGTGAACAGGATCGCCAGCCAGTACCATGCCTCCCTCCGTGTGGTGCGGATCGAGTGGATCGAGAGGGTTTTCTCGTTGGCGTACCAAAGAGCGAAGGTCACGGCCAAGGCGATGGTAAAGCCCACTGCCGTCACGATCAGGGGCACGCCGAAGTTGTCCACCAGATTGTCCGTGACCAAGGTTCCCACGACCGAGATCAGCACGACCGCCAGCCAGTAGCTCCATGGCACATAGCGTTTCTGGCGGAACTGAAGGACCAAAGCGGCGATGAGAACTGCGGTCATGATCAGCGATGTGTTGGTCAGCCCGATGCCAAGGTTGACGTTCAGATAGTCAGCGGCGGTTTCGCCCATCGTCACGGCCATCAGCTTGATCAGCCAGAAGTCGAAGGTGACCTTCGGCACGCGGTTGAGGGTTGAGGGTTCATCAACAAGGTCGGGGAAGGATACGGTTGTCATGGCAGTGATCCTATTTACCGGTCGGGTTATTGAGCGCGACAAGCAAAGCGGCCAAGGCGGGGGTGACCGTATCGGCGGTTGGCGTGCCCTTCCGCAGCGATTTCAGGGCCTTGTCTGAGGCATCGTCGATCTTGCCCCAGGCGTCGGGATTCAGCGGGCGCATCCCGGCCTCGGCATCGTCCCAGGCGGTTTCATAGTCAGTGATCCGGGTTGCGGCAGCGGCGAAGTCGCCGGTTGCGGCGATCTTCTGGACATCGGTGACGATGGCGATCATCGGTGACAGGTCACCCAGCGAGGCATCCGCCTGTGCGGAACCGACGAAGGTCACTTGAAAGGCCGTGAAGGCGCCGACAGGCGCAAGGATCAGGGCAGTGGCCAGCAGGATTTGTTTCATTCTTTGCTCCGGTATGATCGGGCTCTGAGGGCCCGTGAACGGCTCGACGGATAAAAGCTTTGCCATACTCGGACCTGTCAGCCACCTTACAAATATGTATGCTGGCGGTGAGGTTGCGACGGCTAGACTGTGTCATAGGGGGATATTGCTTAAAGGATAACGAATGCGCCTGTTGCTGATCGAAGATGACCCCTCTGTATCCGCCTATGTTGCACGCGGCCTGACAGAGGCCGGGCATGTCTGTGACGTATTGGCGGACGGCAAGGACGGCTTGTTTCAGGCGACTCGGGAAACTTATGATGTGGTGGTGGTCGACCGGATGCTGCCAAGCTTGGACGGGCTGTCGCTGGTGCGCGCCTTGCGGGCCGCAGGCGGGCGGGCTCCGGTCCTGTTCCTGACAGCCCTTGGCGGCATTGATGACCGGGTTGAAGGGCTGGAGGCAGGGGGCGATGATTACCTGACCAAGCCCTTCGCTTTCGCCGAACTGATGGCGCGGGTCAACGCCCTCGCTCGCAGGCCGCCGGTGCAGGACGTGCAGACGGTCCTGCGAGTGGCGGACCTTGAACTGGACATGATGCGTAGGAAGGCGCGGCGCGGGGGCCAGGTGATCGACCTTCTGCCCAAGGAATTCACCCTGCTGGAGGTATTGATGCGCAACGCGGGCCGCGTCGTGACGCGCACCATGCTCTTGGAGAGAGTTTGGGATTTCCATTTCGATCCCAAGACATCGGTGGTGGAGACCCACATCTCTCGTCTGCGCGCCAAGATCGACAAGCCCTTCAACGTGGCCCTGCTGCAAACCGTCAAGAATGCCGGATACATGCTGCATGCGCCCCGCTGACCTAATGCGGCGCACGGCGTTCCGGCTGGCGGTTGGCGTGACGCTGTTCGTACTGACCGCGTTGGTTCTGGCCAGCACCATCGGCTATAGCCTTTTGCGCCAGCAACTGGTGGCTCGCCAAGACGCCCGCATCACCGAGATTTTCGTGGCCCTGCGGGAAACCAGCCAAGGCAACGACCAGACTGACCTGATCGACGCGGTGACCACCAGGATCAGGGCCAGCCCCGACCGGTCCACCGTTTACCTGTTGCGCGGTACTGCGGGCGAGGTGCTGGCAGGCAGCTTGCCTGACATCTGGTATCAGCCCGGCTGGTCCACGGTCGAGGCAGCAACGCTGAGGATCCCTACCGACTACCCGTACCGCATCTTTGCGGGCACGGTTGATGGTTACACCATCGTCGTCGGCCTGACCGATGCCGATCTGGATGATCTGGCCGAGATCAGCCGCAGCGCCTTTGTCTGGTCGGCCCTTGGTGTGCTTCTGGCCG
>CANGHD010000027.1 GCA_947453525.1 Paracoccaceae bacterium
CATCACCTCTGCGGAACACCGCAGGTAACAGGAGACAGGCATGAACCTGATCGCAATCATCGAAGCCGAGCAGATCGCTGCGCTTGGCAAGAAGATCCCCGATTTCAAGGCGGGTGACACCGTCAAAGTCGGCTACAAAGTGACCGAAGGCACCCGCTCGCGCGTGCAGAACTACGAAGGCGTCGTGATCGGCCGCAAGGGCGGCGCTACGATCTCGGCAAGCTTCACGGTCCGCAAGATTTCGTTCGGTGAAGGCGTCGAGCGCGTCTTCCCGCTGTATTCCACCAACGTCGACTCGATCGAGGTTGTGCGTCGTGGCCGCGTCCGTCGTGCCAAGCTGTACTACCTGCGTGACCGTCGCGGCAAATCCGCCCGGATCGTGGAAGACACCACCTACAAAGCCAAGTCGGAATAAGGAGCGAAGTCATGAAAAAAGGCATTCACCCCGACTACCACCTGATCAACGTCAAGATGACGGATGGTTCCGTGTTCACAACCAAGTCCACCTGGGGCAAAGAGGGCGACCAGATGGCGCTCGACATCGACCCGCTGGCGCACCCGGCCTGGACCGGTCAGTCGGCCCGTCTGATGGACACCGGCGGACGCGTGTCGAAGTTCAAGAACAAGTACGCCGGCCTTACGCTGTAATCCGGACTGTATTGACGAAAGGCGCCTCGTCGGGGGCGCCTTTTGCATTCACGGCTTTGTGTTTCGCGGATGCTCCGGCTTCAGGCATCATGATCCGATGATCCGTCTCAGCACCCTTTTCCTCCTTGCCAGTGTGACCTGCGCCTCGGCGCAGGATGTGCTTGACACCCTGCGTGGCCAGTATGGCAGCGCGTCGGACCCGGCCACCTCTTGCGCCGCCAACCCGCACGAACTGGATTTCATGGCCCAGCCACCGCATGCCATGTTCAGTTGGACCGCGCCCTGGACCGATGCCGATGGCAACTTGGTCAGCTATGAACGCTATGACATGCTCAGCGTCGCGGACAACGCGCTGATCCTGCGGCTGGAAGGCGACACGCGCCGCACCGCCACGGGAGATCGTCCGATCTGGATCCTGCGCCCGACGACCACGCCCGAGGGCTATTGCTGGGGCCGCATCGATTGGCCCGCGGTCCATTGCGAGAACCAGCAGGTGCGCTGCGAGAAGGCGACCTCCTGACGCCCGATTGTTGGGCGACCCTTCCCGCGCTGCAACACTCCCCCGGCAAGATCGCCGGGGTCGCCCAAGCAGCCTTCCCTATCGGCCATCCGCCGCTTATAGGAAGCAAAAGCCTTGGGAGTGCTGGGATGGCGCATATCATCGTTGTCGGCAACGAAAAGGGTGGCTCGGGCAAGTCCACCACCTCAATGCATGTGGCCACCGCGCTCTGCCGCATGGGCTTTCGTGTCGGTGCCCTTGACCTTGACCTGCGCCAGAAAACATTCGGCCACTATATGCAAAACCGTCAGGCATATCTTGACCGTGTCGGTTTGACGCTGGCCTCGCCCGACTACCTGGAACTGCCGGAGATCGACCCCGCCCAGCTGCAACCCGGTGAAAATCTATTTGACCGCCGCCTGTCCGAGGCGGTGTCGGCGCTGGAGCCGGTATCGGATTTCATGGTCATCGACTGCCCCGGCAGCCATACCCGTCTGAGCCAGATCGCCCATTCGCTGGCTGATACGCTGATCACGCCACTGAATGACAGTTTCGTTGATTTCGACCTCTTGGCCCAAGTCGATGCCGAAACGGGCAAAGTCAAAGGCCCGTCGATCTATTCCGAGATGGTGTGGAATGCGCGCCAATTGCGGGCGCAGGCGGGGCTGAAACCCATCGACTGGATCGTTCTGCGCAATCGGCTTGGGGCGCAACAGATGATCAACAAGAAGAAGGTTGGCACGGCGCTGGAAGACTTGTCGCGGAGGATCGGGTTTCGCGTTGTGCCCGGTTTTTCCGAGAGGGTGATCTTCCGCGAGTTGTTCCCGCGGGGTCTGACCGTGATGGACCTCAAGGACACAGGCGTCGATCTGCTGAACCTGTCCAACATCGCCGCCCGGCAAGAGGTCCGCGACCTGATCCGCGACCTCAGGCTGCCTGCGATTGAGCAAAGCCCCGGAATAGCGCTTGCCTGACCTCGCGGCGGGTTTCGCGCATGTTGATGCGGTCCAGACGCAAGGCGAAGGCATCGGCGAAATCTGACTTTCTGGCGAACAAGCCCAGTTTGGCCAACAGCATCTTTCTCATGTTCATGACGATCTCCTCTTGGTTCGGCAGGGTTAATCTCGCGCGGAACCACGGCGGGAAAGTGGCCAAGGCAGGGAGGATTGGGGGAGGATCAGGCCAAGTCGGAAACGATCGGTTTCCGGTTTCGATTGGTCCAGAGGCGCTTGATCCGCCGCGTGGCGCATGGCACCCCTGCAGATCAGAGGTGACACCCAAATGCCGAACCCGCTGTACGACACGCTTTTCGCCCCCCTTGCCAGCCGTGACAGCCGCCTGCTGATCCTGTCCGACGGGACCGAGGTCACCGGTCGGACCTTTCATGGCCTGATCGGTCGCGCCGCCAATGCGCTGCGGGCGGCCGGTGTCGGGCCCAGCGACCGCGTTGCCGTGCAGATCGCCAAATCGCCCGAGGCTTTGGCGATCTACGCCGCCACAGTCTCGATCGGGGCCGCCTTCCTGCCGCTCAACACCGCCTATACTCCGCCCGAGGTCGCCTATTTTCTGGAGAATGCCACCCCGCGCCTTTTCCTGTGTGAACCGGCCAAGGCCGCCTCCCTCGCCGGAGTCGCCAGCCGGACCACCCTGAAAACGCTCGATTCCGAAGGCGGGGGCAGCTTTGGCGCGGATCTGTCCGACGCCGCGACCGCGTTCACGCCCGAACCACGCACTCCGTCCGACCTTGCCGCGATCCTGTACACGTCGGGCACGACAGGCCGCTCGAAGGGCGCGATGCTGACCCATGCCAATCTGCTGTCAAATGCCGAAAGTCTGGCCCAACTGTGGCGCTTCACCTCAGACGATGTGCTGCTGCATGCCCTGCCGATCTTTCACACCCATGGCCTGTTCGTCGCCTCCAATGTCAGCCTGCTGACCGGCGGGGCGATGATCTTCCTGCCCGGCTTCGACCCGGACGCCGTCCTGCGCCTGCTGCCGCAGGCGACCACCCTCATGGGCGTGCCGACCTTCTACACGCGGCTTCTGGACGACAAGCGCTTTGACCGCGCCCTGACCGCGCATATGCGCCTGTTCGTCTCAGGCTCCGCGCCACTGCTGGCCGGAACCCACCGCCAGTTTCAGCACCGCACCGGACATCGGATTCTGGAACGCTATGGCATGACCGAAACCAACATGAACACTTCCAACCCCTACGATGGCGAGCGGCGGGCCGGAACGGTGGGTTTCCCCCTGCCCGGCGTCGAATTGCGCATCCGGGCCGAGGGGCACGCAGTGCCCAAGGGCGAGGTCGGCGTGATTGAGGTGCGCGGCCCGAACGTCTTCGCCGGCTACTGGCAAATGCCGGAAAAAACACGGGAAGACTTGCGCGAGGATGGCTGGTTCATCACCGGCGATCTGGGCCAACTGGATGCGGACGGTTACCTGCAGATCGTCGGGCGCTCCAAGGACCTCGTGATCTCGGGTGGGTTCAACATCTATCCGATCGAGGTCGAGATGGTTCTGGACGAACAGCCCGGCGTGCTGGAAAGCGCCGTGATTGGCCTGCCGCATCCCGATTTCGGCGAGGCCGTCTTTGCCGTGCTTGTGGCCAAGCGGGGAGAGACGGTGGACATCGCCGCCGTGTTGGAAGGCTTGCAAGGCAAGTTGGCCCGCTTCAAGCAGCCCAAGTCGGCGCTGGTGTTGTCGGAATTGCCCCGCAACGCCATGGGCAAAGTGCAGAAGGCGGACCTGCGCAAGACCTATGCCGGGTGGTTCAATCCCTGACCGAAGCGGGGGCCAGCCCCCGCACCCCCGGGATATTTGGGCCTGAATGAAGGAGCTCAGTCGGAGGTGTCCGCCTTGAATTCGTCTTCAAGGAACCGCTCGAAGTCATCAAGATCGACCGGGTCGAACTGTCCGAACCCCTGCATCCAGACCGAGGCGGCACGCAGGGCGTCCGGCTCCAGCTTGCACCACTTCACCCGACCGCGCTTTTCCTGACTGATCAGGCCCGCATCGGCCAGGACCTGCAGATGCTTGGAAATCGCCGCCAGCGACATCTGGAACGGCTCGGCCACATCGGTCACTGCCATGTCGTCTTCCAGCAGCATCGACAGGATCGCCCGCCGGGTCGGGTCGGCCAAGGCGGCGAAGGCGAGGTCGAGATCGGTTGTCATGGCTGCAGTATCGGCAGGCGCAACGATAAGGTCAACCAGATGGTTGAATATGCAGCACGGCGAAAAAGGCCTCCACAGCGTTTTAACACCCGAGGCGTCTACTATTCAAAACCCTTTTATATCAACATACTAAACCATTCTGTTCACCGATTATCCTTGCTTGACTCGGAGGCCGCCGCTGCCTAGGAATGCGGCGACTGTGGCGAGGTGTGATGAACCAGGATCCCGACCCCGATCGCTTGGCTGCGCTTGAAAAGCGCATCGAAAAGCTGAAGGGCACGGAACCGGTCAAGCGCGGCGACACGGGCGTGGTTTTCTCGCAAGGCGAGGTGGCCTGGAGGATGGTGGTCGAACTGGTGACGGGCATGGTCCTGGGACTGGCAATCGGCTTCGGTCTGGATGTTCTGTTCGGAACCCGGCCGATCTTTCTGGTGATCTTTGCCTTGCTCGGCTTTGGCGCCGGCATCCGGGTGATGCTGGGAACGGCAAGGCAAATGGAAAAAGACGCGGCAAAGGCCGCAAAGGACGAGAGGGAATGACCGTGGCAGACCAAGGACTTGTGATCGACCCGATGCACCAGTTCCAGATTGTCCCGCTGTTTGGCGGCGACACGCTGACCTGGTACACACCCACCAACCAGACCCTCTGGCTCGGGGTTGCCGTGGTGGTGATCTCGGCGCTGATGATCGTAGGCTCGTCGGCCAAGGCGGTCATTCCGGGCCGCACCCAATCGATCAGCGAGCTTCTCTACACCTTCATCCACAACATGGTGGAAGAGGTGACGGGCCACGAAGGGGCCAAGTTCTTCCCCTACCTGATGGTTTTGTTCACCTTCATCGTGACCTCGAACATCCTTGGCCTGATCCCTGGCGCCTTCGCGCCCACCTCTCACATCGCAGTGACGGCCGTGCTGGCGCTGGCGGTGTTTCTGACGGTGACGCTGGTCGGTTTCTGGAACAAGGGCATTGGTTTTCTGGGGATGTTCTGGGTCTCCTCTGCCCCCTTGGTGCTGCGACCGGTTCTGGCGGCGATCGAGATCATCTCTTACTTCGTGCGCCCCTTGTCACACTCCATCCGTCTGGGCGGCAACATCATGGCAGGTCACGCCGTGATGAAGGTCTTCGCTGGCTTTGCGGGCGTCATGGGCCTTGCCTCCATCGTTCCGATCGCGGCGATTGCCACGATCTACGGTCTCGAACTGCTGGTTGCTGTCGTGCAGGCTTATGTCTTCACGATCCTGACCTGCGTCTATCTGCGCGACGCGGTGGGCCAAGCCCACCACTGAGCGCGAACCCAAACCAACCTTTCAACCTGAACTCTGAAGGAGCTTTCCAATGACTGGCGATCTCATCCAATTCGCTCTTATGGGCAAATACATCGGTGCCGGTCTGGCAACCATCGGTCTGGGCGGCGCCGGCATCGGCGTGGGCACCATCGCGGGCAACTTCCTTGCCGGCGCCCTGCGCAACCCTTCGGCCGCACCGGGCCAAACCGCCAACTTCTTCGTCGGCGTCGCCTTCGCCGAAGCTCTGGGGATCTTCTCGTTCCTCATCGCGCTTCTGCTGCTGTTCGCAGTCTGATCCTTTCGGGTTCCGATCACTGGCCGGATGGGTTAATTCCTGTCCGGCCCGGTTCCATACAAGCCCGACAGATTAAAGGGGGACAGAATGGCAACGACGGAAACCGTGGCGGGTGCTGCGGGTGAGGCTGCCCAAAAAGGCATGCCGCAACTGAATTTCGCCACCTGGCCGAACCAGATCTTCTGGCTCGTGGTGGCTTTGGTCATCATATACTTCGTGCTGACCCAGATTGCGATGCCGCGCATTGCGGCGATTCTGGCTGAACGCAAAGGCACGATCGGCAACGATCTGGCTGCGGCGGAAGAGCTGAAATCCAAGGCCAGGGCGGCTGAGAAGGCCTACAACGCCGCGCTGGAACAAGCCCGGGGCGAGGCGGCCAAGATCATCGCAGCCACCAAGGCGGCGATCCAGAAAGACCTCGACGTGGCTTTGGCTGCTGCCGATGTCCAGATCGGCGCCAAGGCGGCCGAAAGCGAAAAGCGCATCGCGGAAATTCGCGCTGGTGCTCTGGAAGCCGTCTCCGACGTTGCCCGCGATACCGCTGGCGCCTTGGTCGAAGCCTTGGGCGGGCATGCGGATGCTGGCGCCATCGCGGCGGCCGTGACCGAACGGTTGAAAGGGTAAGCTCATGAAAACCTTCATGTCAAAGCTGCTGACCTCAGTCTCCCTGACCCTGATGGCCGCTCCGGCCTTCGCGGCCGAGGAAGGTCCGTTCTTCTCGCTGCGCAACAACGAGTTCGTCGTCGGCATTGCCTTCATCGCCTTTCTCGGCCTGCTGATCTACATGGGCGTGCCAAAGAAACTGGGCGGACTGCTGGATGATCGCGCCACCGGCATCAAGAACGCGCTCGACGAAGCCCGCCTGCTGCGCGAAGAGGCGAAATCGCTGTTGGCCTCCTACGAGGCCAAACAGCGCGAGGTGATCGAGCAATCGGCGCGTATCGTCGCCACCGCGAAAAACGAAGCGGAAGCGGCGGCCACCCAAGCCAAGGCCGACCTGCACGCATCCATTGCGCGCCGTCTGGCTGCGGCGGAAGAGCAGATCGAATCCTCGGTGAAAGCCGCAGAGCGCGCCGTGCGCGATCAGGCGATTTCGGTGTCGGTGGCTGTCGCCGCCGACGTGCTGAGGCGTCAAATGACCGCCGATCAAGCCGCTGCCGCCATCGACGCTTCGATTGCGCAAGTCGCAGCCAAGCTGCACTGAGCCGACCCAGATACCAAAAAGGCCCGGAGCATCGCTCCGGGCCTTTTGCATTTCGAAAGCCGTTCAGCGACTGCGCGGACGCACCAGAATTTCGACCCGGCGGTTCTGTGCCCGGCCGGAATCGGTCAGGTTGGAGGCAACCGGACGATCCTCGCCCATGCCATAGGCCGAAATGCGGCCCGACGGCACGCCCGCGTTGATCAGGATCGACGACACCGAATAGGCACGGCGCTGCGACAGGTCCATGTTGAGGGCGGCCGCGCCGACATTGTCGGTATGGCCCACGACTTCGATGTTGCTGTCCGGATAGGTGACAAGGTTGGCCGCGATCGAGCGGATTTCGCCCTGCAGATCAGGACGAAGCGCCGCACTGCCGGTGGCGAACAGCACGTCGTCCGGCAGGTTGACCAGCAGGTAGTCGCCCATATTGGTCACGGTGACATTCGGGTTGCCCAGCCGAGCCCGCATATCCGCCGCCTGCGCATCCAGATTGGATCCGATACCTGCGCCCAACAGCCCGCCAAGCGCCGCCCCACGCAAAGCACCCGCGCCCTTGTGGTCAGAGAACATCGAGCCCAGCACCGCGCCGCCCAAAGCGCCCAGAACGGCGCCGTTCTGCGCGCGGTAGTTCGGGTCCTGAATGCGGGTCGTGGGCGCGTCGCAGGCCGAAAGGCCCAAAGCGGCGACAAGCGAAAGCGTCAAAGTGGGTTTCATCATCATTCTTCTGCCTCGATATGACCGGGCCGCCGTTCCGGCCCTGAGGCGCGTTATACCACCCTCTGCGCCATGGTCACAGCCAGCCCCCGCCCTGCGCGGCTTGTCGCCCATCACAACCCCGTCAAACGGCCAATTCACGCCGCCACATCCTTCCGGGCAGCCTCCCACGCGAGGATCGCCCGCTTGACCGGCAGTCCCCAATGATAGCCACCAAGCCCGCCCGACTTGCGCAGCGCCCGGTGGCATGGGATCAGCAAACTGATCGGATTTCGCCCCACCGCCGTCCCCACCGCGCGCACCGCCTTGGGATGCCCCACCGCCCCCGCCAGTTCCGAATAGGTCGAAACCTGCCCCGAGGGGATGCGCAGCAATGCCTCCCACACCTTGATCTGGAACGGCGCACCAATCAGATACAGCGGCGCCGCCTCGCCCCCAAGCGCGGACAAAACCCATGGCCGCAACATCATTGGGTCCTCGACAAAGGTGCCATGCGGCCAGCGGCCCACAAGATCCTCCAAAACCGCCGCCTCTCCCATATCCGCCGCAAAGCCCATGCCGCAGATGCCCCGCTCGGTCCCCATGACAATCGCCGGGCCAAAGGGGCTGTCAAACCAGCCCCAGTAAATCGTCAGCCCCTCGCCGCCCTTGGCATAATCCCCCGGAGACATCGCCTCCCAAGTCAGGAACAGGTCATGTAAGCGAGAGGGCCCCGAAAGCCCTGTCGCAAGCGCCGTATCCAGCACCGTGAACCGCTTTGCCAACAGCGCTTTGGCATGGTCCAGCGTCAAATACTGCTGATACCGCTTTGGCGACACCCCGACCCAAGCCGAGAACACCCGTTGAAAATGCGCCGCACTCATTCCCATCCGCCCGGCCAGCCCGTCCAGAGTAAGCCCCGGCCCCGCCCCGTCAATCTCCTGCAAAGCCCGTGCGATCACCGCATAGTGGTAAGATTCTTCGCTCATATCTGCCTCCATGCGTCCAACCTAAGCCCCAAGGTCCCTTGAAAACACCCGAATCCTGCGCAAATGCTTGCCCGCAGGGCTTCAAGCAGGCATATCGCCCCAATGACCCCGCAACTGCCCTATGCCACGCTGCAATCCATCTTCCAGACCTTTCAGGCCGTGACCCCCACGCCCGAGGGAGAGTTGCACCACACCAACGCCTATACCCTTCTCGTCGCCGTGGCTCTGTCCGCCCAAGCCACCGACATCGGCGTGAACAAGGCCACCAAGGCGCTGTTCGAAGTGGCCGACAGCCCCGAGAAAATGCTGGCCTTGGGCGAAGAGGCCCTGATCAACCACATCAAGACCATCGGCCTCTACCGCAACAAGGCGAAGAACGTCATCCGACTGTCCCAGATGCTGCTCGACGACTACAAGGGCCAGGTCCCCTCCTCCCGCGCCGCTTTGCAGCGCCTGCCCGGCGTGGGCCGCAAGACGGCCAACGTGGTCCTCAACATGTGGTTCCACCACCCCGCCCAGGCCGTCGACACGCACCTGTTCCGCGTCGGCAACCGCACCGGCATCGCCCCGGGCAAAGATGAACTCGCCGTCGAACGTGCCATCGAAGACCACGTGCCCGTCGAATACCAGAACCACGCCCACCACTGGCTCATCTTGCATGGCCGCTACATCTGCACCGCCCGCAATCCCAAATGCGCCATCTGCCCGATCCGCGCCTTCTGTCTTTTCGAGGATAAAACATGAAGAAATACCACGTCGTCGGCATCGGCAACGCCATCGTCGATGTCTTCTGCGCCGCTGACGATACCTTCCTTGAACTGATGGGCATCCAGAAAGGCATCATGCAACTGGTCGAGAAAGACCGGGGCGAAATGCTTTACGGCTCCATGAAAGACCGCGTGCAGGCGCCCGGAGGCTCGGTCGCCAACACGCTGGCGGGCTTGGGCAACCTCGGCCTCTCCACGGCCTTCATCGGCCGCGTCCACGACGACGCCTTGGGACGGTTCTATGCCAGCCACATGGCCGAAGGCGGCACCGATTTCGTCAACCCGCCGGTGCCGGGCGGCGAACTGCCCACCTCGCGCTCCATGATCTTCGTGGCTCCGGATGGCGAGCGGAGCATGAACACCTACCTCGGCATCTCCTCCGAACTCGGTCCGCAGGACGTGTCGGATGACGTGGCGGGCAGCACCCAGCTCCTCTTCCTTGAAGGTTATCTTTACGACAAGCCCAAAGGCAAACAGGCCTTCGAGCGCGCCGCCAAACTTTGTCAGGCCTCGGGCGGCAAAGCCGGCATCGCCCTCTCCGACCCCTTCTGCGTCGACCGCCACCGCGACGACTTCCGCCGCATGGTGAAAGACCTCGACTACGTGATCGGCAACGAACACGAATGGTCCTCGCTCTACCAGACTGACCTGTCCTCGGCCCTCGAACAGGCCTCGCAAGACGCCGGCATGATCGCCTGCACGCGGTCAGGCCACGAGGTCATCATCTGCCGCGGTGACGAGCAAGCCATCGTCCCCGTCCACCGCATCGTCCCCGTCGACGCCACCGGTGCGGGCGACCAGTTCGCCGCAGGCTTCCTTTACGGCATCGCCACCGGCCAAAGCCTCTTCACCTGCGGTCGCATGGGTTGCGTCGCCGCTGCCGAGGTCATCTCACACTATGGCGCAAGGCCCGAAACCGACCTCAAGGCCCTGTTCCGGAAGGAAGCTCTGATCTGACATCGCCCAATTCAATGGTCCATAAATATCCCGCGGGGTGATGAACGATCAGAAACCCTCCAGTTGAGGGTTTCCGCGAAGCACGCCGAGCCATGTTGTCCGCCAAGACTGGGCCGGGCTGAGGGCGGCGGCGGAAGCCCCCCAGCCGTGGCCGCACAAGCGCCCTCCGGGGCATCGGCCTATTCGCCCAGCTTGGCGTGCACTTCGTCCAGATCAACCTCTCCCAGCGGCATCTTGTTGGCCGGATTTGCGAAGTCATATTTGAACAGCTGGAAATCCCGCTTGTAGATTTCCCACATCAGATGCCGCGACAGGTCGTCGAAGTAATCCTCCACCGGATGCGCGCGCTTCGGCCCGTGGCCTTCGCTCTCGTTGAAGCGGGGGATGCTCTTCAGGTCGATCGCATGCTTGGGCTTCATCTTGCGCAGCACTTCGGCCATGCCCTCGTCGAACGTCTCGGTGAAGATGATCTTGTTGTAGCGCCCGCCGTTCACGATGAAGGTCGACACATGCCCGGCCATCGCTGACCAGTGAATGTCCGGCTCCATCGGTTTCTTGAACAGAATGGTGTCGCGGGCGAACAGCAGAAAGCGGCGGAAGGAGGCGATCTGGTCAAACGCCTGCTTGCCGTCATCACCGCCAACCTGAACCCCGTATTTCTGCACGAGCATCGGCACCATATTGCCGCGATAGCGTTTGCCGTTGCGCTGGATGCCGCAGATCTTGTCGAAAAAGCTCGACAGGATGCGGGTATAGGGGTTGCGGACACAGGTGAAGGCGTAGGTCTTGCGTGCCTTCACCACCTGCTCGATCACCGGCTGGCTCGCCTCCTGTGCCCATTTGTGCAGGCCCGAGGTCGCATCATGGATATCCCCGTCGAAGAACGTGCCCTTGTCGGCAAAATACATGATCTGGCCGATGGTCGAGCAGGCGCATTTGGGAACCACCCGGTACACGACGCTTTCACTTTCGGTCATCCAGGTGCCGGGAAAACCCATGTGGTGCTGCCTCCTTGACGTGTCGCAGCCCCTATGGCGCACAACCGTGGAAATTCTGCGGCGAAAAGAGCAAACAAACCCTGTCTTTTCAATCCTCGATACAGCTATTTAGGATGAGACTGCCTGACACGACCACCGGATTGTCCCCAGCATGGCCAAGATCGCCTACATCCTTTTGTGCCACAAGGATCCTGACGGGGTCATAGCCCAAGCCCGGCGGCTGACGGCGGCCGGAGACTTCATCGCCATCCACTTCGACCTGCGGTCCAGCGCAAAGGACTATGCCCAGATCCAGCAGGCCTTGTCCGGCAATCCCGCTGTGGCTTTTGCGACCAAACGGGTCCGTTGCGGCTGGGGCGAGTGGAGCCTGGTCCAAGCCACGCTGAACACCGTCGACGCCGCTCTGCGGGCCTTTGCGCGCGCCACCCATGTCTACATGCTGTCGGGCGACTGCATGCCGACCAAGACGGCGGAATACGTCCATGGCTTTCTCGATTCCTCCGACTGCGACTTCATCGAAAGCTTCGACTTCTTCACCTCCGGCTGGATCAAGACCGGGATGCGCGACGAACGGATCCTTTATCGCCACTGGTTCAACGAACGCAGCCACAAAGGCCTGTTCTATACCGCGCTCCATTGGCAAAAGCGGCTGAAGCTGGAACGCAAGGTCCCGCACGACATCCAGATGATGATCGGCAGCCAATGGTGGTGCCTGCGCCGCCGCACCGTCGAACAGGTGCTGGCGTTCTGCAAGACGCGTCCCGACGTGATGCGGTTTTTCCGCACCACATGGATTCCGGACGAGACCTTCTTTCAAACCCTCGTCCGTCATCTTGTACCCCAACCACAGATCCGCACCCGCACGCTCACCTTCCTGATGTTCACCGACTACGGCTATCCTGTGACCTTCTACAACGACCAGTACGATCTGCTGATCCGTCAGGATTACCTCTTCGCCCGCAAGATAAGCCCCGATGCACAAGGGCTGAAAGAGCGTCTGGGGCAGCTTTACGCCGCCAAGGGCATCAGCTTCGCCATCTCGGACGAGGGGCGAAGGCTTTTCAACTTCCTCGTCGGGCGCGGCAGGGTAGGCCGCCGATTCTCGCGCCGTTTCTGGGAAACCGAAAGCACGATCGGTCGCGACCGGACGCTTTTGATCATCACCTGCAAGAAATGGCACATCGCCAAACGACTGGTCGAGCGGATCCGTCAGATCACCAAACTTCCAACCGTGGACTATGTCTTCAACGAGGCCTCGACGCCGCTGCCCGACCTTGGAGGCATCCAGACCACGCTGGAAAAACGCACCCGCCATCGGCGCGCCCTGATGCGGATGCTGTTCGATTATTGGCAGACCAATGTGCTGGTGGTCTGCATCGACCCGGCCAACATCGACCTCATTCAGGATTTCTACAATGACAAGTCTCAGACCCGCATCCTCGAGATTCACTGCGCGTTTTCCGAAGACGATCTGATCGGCCATGCCAAACGCATCGGCCTCGCCGCCGATCACACACCACCCGAGGTACTGGACCGCCTGCTCACGACGATCCGCTTCGACGTGCGCTTTGAAAAAGACCGGATCCGGGATGCGGGCTTTGCCGGCTATCAGCAAATGCGCCAAAGCGCCTCGGTCGACGAAAACACTGTACCCCTGGCAAAGTTCCTTGATATTCCTTTGGAACTGGCGCGCGAGATCGCGGCGACCCCATCCCTATTCGTGGACTGACACAATGGCTTACACCTACGATCCGCAAAACATCTTCGCCCGTATCCTGCGCGGCGAGATTCCCAACAAGACCGTGCTGGAAACCGCCCATACGCTCGCCTTCCACGACATCCACCCGCAAGCACCGATCCATGTGCTGGTGATCCCCAAAGGCCCCTATGTGACCTTCGACCACTTCGCCGCCGAGGCGACGCCCGAGGAACTGCTGGATTTTCATCGCACCACGGCCTCAGTGATCGCCCTGCTTGGTGCGGGCGAAGGCGGTTACCGCGCCATCACCAACTCCGGACTGAACGGCATGCAAGAGGTGCCGCATTACCACCTTCACATCCTCGGCGGGCGCGTGCTGGGCCGGATGCTGGATCACTAATCCTTAGCTTGACCCGCACCAGACGCCGACAAGATCGTCGGCGGACAACGGCAATTTTTTTGTCATCAGGCACTCGGGCCATCATAAAGTTCCGCCGGGACTGCTCTGTGCAACGATGTGACGCGGGCAGCCCGACTACTCCCCTGCCTGCGTACCCATGTCGGGCAGCCCTGAGGAGAACCCACCATGAAACTGATTCTCGCAACTGTCTTTGCCTTGATTGCCGCACCGGTGTTTGCCGCCGATCCGGCCACCATGACCTGCAAGGACATGATGGCCATGGACGCCCCCGGCATGGCCGCTGCTGGCACGGCCATGAAAGGCGCGATGACCGACGACGCCAAAGTGACCGCAATGGCCGATGCCGACGTGACGACCGCTGCCGAGGCTGCCTGCACTGCGCATCCCGATGCGACCGTGATGTCCGCCATGAAGGCCTCGATGATCACCGACCCAACCACCTTGACCTGCAAGGACATGCTGGCGATGGACGCCAATGGCATGATGGCGGCCGGCATGGCCGTGAAAACCGGAATGAAGGATGACGCCAAAGTCTCCGCCATGGCCGATGCTGACGTGACGACCGCTGCCGGTGCCGCCTGCAAGGCGCACCCCGATGGCACGGTCATGGACGCCATGAAAATGTAACACATCACGACAGCGCCCGGATGGTTCCGGGCGCCGTCAGGACGGGATGGCGTTCCGCAGCAACGTCATCCCGCACTGATCTCGCGGGTCTTCCAAAGCGACACGGCCACACCCACCGTCAGGATCGCGGCGGTGATGCCCAGCGACAGGCTGGCGGGGAATTTCTCCCAGTCAAGCAGGTCGGCGATGAACATCTTCGAGCCGATGAAGATCAAGAGCACCGACAGCGCGTATTTCAGATAGGCGAAGCGGTGCAGGATGGCCGAGAGGGCAAAATACAGCGCCCTGAGGCCAAGGATCGCAAAGATGTTCGAGGTGTACACAAGGAAAGGGTCGGCGGTGATGGCAAAGACCGCAGGCACCGAGTCGACCGCGAAGATCAGGTCGGCGGTTTCCACCATGATCAGCGCCAGAAACAGCGGCGTGGCGAACCACAGGCCGTCACGGCGCACGAAGAACGCCTGCCCCTCCAGCGTCTCTGTCAACCGCAGCCGCGATTTCAGCCAGCGGATCAGCGCATTGTCCTGCGGCGCATGGTCCTCCTGCGAGAACAGCATCTTGACGCCGGTCAGGATCAGAAAGCCGGCGAAGACGTACAGAATCCAGTGGTACTCCGCCACCAGCGTGGCCCCGATGCCGATCATCAGCCCGCGCAAGCCGATCACGCCCAGCACGCCCCAGAACAAGACCCGGTGCTGCAAGGCGCGCGGAATGGCCAGACTGCCAAAGATCAGCGCCATCACGAAGACATTGTCCATCGACAGTGATTTCTCGACAACGAAGGCGGTCAGGTAGCTCGACGCCGCCCCCCAGCCCATCTGCCAGCCGACAAACAGCGAAAACACCACGCCCAGCGTGATATACAGCGCAGACATCTTCAGGCTTTCGGCCACGCCAATTTCGGACGCGGTCTTGTGAAACAGCCCCAGATCGGCCGCCAGCATCAGCGCCACCACGCTGATGAAGCTCAGCCACATCCAGACCGGCGTGCCCATGAACATATGTGTCAGGAATTCCATATCGACCTCTCTGTTGGAGGCTCGATGTGATCGGGTCCCATCGAGCGTTCTCGATGCGGTCCGACATCACGATCACCTGATCGTCAGAGGGGCCCGGTCCGCAGCCCTAACATGGGAAGGCTTTGCCCGGCTTCAACCCTCGACCGCCAGAATTGCCTCCAATCCCTCGCGGTAGGTCGGGTATAGCAACCTTACCCCCAGCACAGATTTGATCCGGTCATTCCTGACCCGCTTGTTCTCGGCATAGAACGACCGCGCCATGGGTGTCATCTCGGCATCCTCATAGGCCACCATCGGCGGATCGGGCAGGTTCAGCATCCGGGCCGCGCGCGACAGCACGTCCTCGGGCGAGGCCGGATCGTCGTCGCAGACATTGTAAACGCCCGGATGCGGCCGCAGCAGCGCTGCCTCCAGCACATTGGCGATATCCTCGACATGGATGCGGGAGAACACCTGACCGGGCTTCAGGATGCGCCGGGCCGAGCCATCCCGCACCTTCTCGAAGGGCCCGCGCCCGGGCCCATAGATGCCCGCCAGCCGGAAGATGTGCAAAGGCTGGCCCAAGGCCGCCCAGGCGCCTTCCGCCCTCACCCGCGCGGCGCCCCTTGCGGTGGTGGGGGCCAGCGGCGTCGTTTCATCCACCCAGTCGCCATTGTGGTGGCCATAGACCGCCGTGGTCGACAGATACCCGACCCAGTCCAGCGCTGCCTCCGCAATTTCGGGCCCCAGGGCGGCCAGCACCGGGTCCGCCTCGCCCGGCGCGACCGAGGTGAGCAGATGCGTCGCCTCGGCCAGCGCGGGCCGCAGATCATCGCCCGGCCAGACCAGCGCGTCGACCCCCGTGGCGCGCAGGGCCGCGGCCCCGGCCTCGGTCCTCGAGGTGCCAATGATCCGCCAACCGCCGGGCAAAAGCCTGCGGGCCAGCGCCTGCGCCGAATAACCATGGCCGATGGAAAGAAGCGTTTTCATCGCCCCGTTATCCCCATCCGGGCCCCTGCCTGCAAGGTTGATTTCGGCCCCGGACCCTGCTCGCCCGTCCGAACCCCGCAGACCCGGTCCTGGCCCGCCCGCGCCCTGCCGTTCCACGCGGCCTCACGCGCCTTCATCAGAACTTCACTTGCTTAACGCGCTCCATGGCTCTTAGATGCCCGATCAAATTGATGGGACGCCCGTGATGAATGATGACCTTTTCCTGACCCCGCCCGCTGCCGAACCTGCCGTCTTCACCGACGCCACCGCAGCCGTCTCCCGGCTTGAGGCGCTTTACGCCCAAGCCACGCACTTTCTGGGGCAGGCCTTTTCCAATGCCGTGACCTCGGGCAAACCCACAGCGCGGGTCCGCGCCTATTACCCCGAAATCCGCCTGACCGTCACCAGCCATGACAAGATCGACAGCCGCCTGTCCTTTGGCCATGTCTCGCATCCCGGCACCTATGCCACCACCGTCACGCGGCCCGACCTCTTCCGCAACTACCTGATCCAGCAGATCAGCCTGCTGATGGAGAACCACAAAGTCTCGGTCCAGATCGGCCTGTCGGACACGCCGATTCCGCTGCACTTCGCCGTGGCGGGCAACCCCGACATGACCGTACCGCACCAAGGCGTCCTCGACTTCACCCTGCGCGATGTCTTTGACGTGCCCGACCTGTCGACCACCAATGATGACATCGTCAACGGCCAGCGTACCCGCAACCCCGACGGCTCCTTCCCCCTCGCCCCCTTCACCGCGCAGCGGGTCGACTACTCCCTCGCCCGTCTGTCGCACTACACGGCGACCGATCCGATCCACTTCCAGAATTACGTCCTCTTCACCAACTATCAGTTCTACGTCGATGAATTCGAGTTCATGGCCCGCGCCGCCCTGTCCAACCCGGCACTCGGCTATACCGAGTTCGTCGCAGGCGGCAATTCCAGCATCACCACCGGCGACGGCATCCTCGCGCCCTCATCCAAGACGCCGCAGATGCCGACCTATCACCTGAAACGCGCCGACGGGAACGGCATCACCCTGGTCAACATCGGCGTCGGCCCTTCCAACGCGAAAACCGCCACCGACCACATCGCCGTCCTGCGCCCGCATGCCTGGCTGATGCTGGGCCACTGTGCGGGCCTCAGGAACTCCCAAAGCCTCGGCGACTTTTGCCTTGCCCACGCCTATCTGCGCGAGGATCATGTGCTTGACGACGATCTGCCGATCTGGGTGCCGATCCCTGCACTCGCCGAGATCCAGATCGCCCTGCAGGACGCCGTGGCCGAGGTCACCCAGCTCGACGGCTATGAGCTCAAGCGCATCATGCGCACCGGCACCGTCGCCACGATCGACAACCGCAATTGGGAACTGCGCGACCAGTCAGGCCCGGTCCGCCGCCTGTCGCAGTCGCGTGCCATAGCCCTCGACATGGAATCAGCCACCATCGCCGCCAACGGCTTTCGCTTCCGCGTGCCCTACGGCACCCTTCTCTGCGTCTCCGACAAGCCCCTGCATGGCGAGTTGAAACTGCCCGGCATGGCCTCGGACTTCTACAAGACGCAAGTTTCGCGGCACCTTCAGATCGGCATCCGCGCGATGGAGCATTTGCGCGTTATGCCGCTTGGCCAGATCCACAGCCGCAAGCTGCGCAGTTTCGATGAAACCGCGTTCCTTTAGCTTAGTTTTGCGATCGCAGGCGCAAAAATGCTTGCCTTGACCCGCAAAAACCTGTGTAGCCAGCGCCACAGCCCTTCGGGGCCATGGAACCATTACCCGGAACCGGGAAGACCAAGGGACAGAAAATGACCAAACCGATGACGAAAACGCAACTGCTGGCTGCTTTGGCCGATGCCATGGGCTCTGACAAGAAAACCGCCGGAGCCGCCCTTGATGCCATCGCCGCCGTCGTGGCGCGCGAAGTGGCCGCTGGCGGCGCCGTGACCCTGCCCGGCCTTGGCAAGGTCGTTTGCCGTGCCCGCCCCGAACGCCTGGTCCGCAATCCCGCCACGGGCGAGCAGGTGACCAAGGCTGCCGACAAACAAGTCAAATTCGCCATCGCCAAGTCGCTGAAAGACAGCGTCAACGCTTGAAATCTTCGGGGGCTCTTGCCAGCCCGCATCAGGGTTGCAAGGGTCGCCCCGCGGGACGGCCCTTTGCTTTGCAGGCCCGCGCGGCGCAAGGCACCGGTTTTCCGCATCCCTCATGGGTTCTCTGTTACTGAAGACGCGGATGATGCGCCCAGCCAACATCTCCCGGCTTCAAACCTCGGAAAGGAGCGTTCATGGCACAGGTAACCGGAATCGGCGGTGTGTTCTTCCGCGCGCAAGACCCCAAGGCCCTGGCCCAGTGGTACACCACCCATCTGGGCATCCCGGCAGGGGAGAGCCCGTGGCAGCAGGCGGCAGGCCCCACCGTCTTCGCCCCCTTCCCCGCCAGCAGCGATTATTTCCCGATCGACCACCAAGTCATGCTGAACCTGCGGGTCGATGATCTGGCTGGCATGATCGCCACCCTCACCGCCGCAGGCGTCCTCACCGAAACCCGGGCCGAGTGGGACGGCCCATGGGGCACCTTTGCCCGCATCCACGACCCCGAGGGCAATCCGATCGAACTCTGGCAACCTCCCGCGGCATGAAAATCGACATTGCCGCCCTGCTGATGGGCCTGTTCTTCTCGCTGATGTGGTCCTCGGCCTTCGCAACGGGCCGCATCATCGTGATCGACGCCTCGCCGCTTCTGGTGCTGGCCCTGCGCTTTCTGATTTCGGGCGCCATCGCCATCGCCATCGCCCGACTGCGCGGCCAAAGCTGGCACCTGTCACGGCCCGTGGCGCGCAGCGTCATCATCTTCGGCCTTTGCCAGAACGCGCTGTACCTCGGACTGAACTTCGTGGCCCTGCAATGGGTCGAGGGTTCGCTCGCCTCCGTCATCGCGTCCTCGATGCCCCTGCTGGTCGCCGCCATCGGCTTTGGCATGGGCGAGCGTCTGCCCCGCCTGGGCATCGCGGGTCTCTTGGCCGGCTTCGCGGGCGTTGCCCTGATCATGGGCAGCCGCATCACCCACGGCGCCGATCCGACCGGCGTGACGCTCTGCGTCATCGGTGCCACGGCGCTGGCCTTCGCCACAAGGCTGGTCAAATCGGTCAGCGCAGGCGGCAACCTCCTGATGGTCGTCGGCCTGCAAATGCTGGTCGGCTCCGCCATCCTCGCTGTGGCCGCCACAGTGCTGGAGATGCCGCGCCTGAACCTGACGCCCCGCCTGATCGAGGCGCTGTCCTACCAGATATTCATCCCCGGCCTGACCGCTACACTCCTCTGGTTCACCCTCGTCCGCCGCATTGGTGCCATCCGCGCCTCAACCTTCCACTTCCTCAACCCCTTCTTCGGCGTCACCGTCGCGGCCCTCCTGCTGGGCGAAAAGATCACCCCAACCGATGTGGCCGGGGTGATCGTCGCCATGGCCGGAATTCTCGCCGTTCAGATCTCGCGTCAGCACAGCATCTAGAACAACAAAAGGTCATTGACCGACAGGACCGGCGCATGGGCGAGGGTGGCCAGCGTGACCGCCGCCCCGGCTCCGCTCCCATCGGCATCAAAGGCCAGAACCCCGGTCGCCGGGTTGTAGATCAGGCTGGCCATCGCAGCCGTGGCTTGGGTTCCAAGGATGAAGTTCTCGCCCAATACCAGCGCCGCAAGGCCGAAACCGCTGGCCGACAGGTCGATGTGATCAAGACCGGCCACGAAATCCGCGATCTTGTCGCCGCCTTCCGCAGCCGAGGCGAAGACGAAATGGTCCGCTCCAGCACCGCCCGTCAGCACATCCTTGCCCAGACCGCCGTTCAGATAATCCTGCCCGGCCCCGGCGCTCATCCGGTCGGCTCCGGCGCCACCGGACAACGTGTCATCGCCCGCTCCGGCCACCATCACATCCCTTGCGTCCGAGCCGTTCAGCACGTCGTTGCCGCCCAGCAGCAGTGCCATCGCCTTGCTGCTTGACGGATTCCGGCTTGCCATATTGGTCAGGAAGGGCTGCAATGACAGGTCTGCGCTGGCCGATTGCAGAAGATCGGCGCCGTTGAAATGATCCCAGCCGACGATCCTCGTCTGGACCGATCCATCCGGCTGCACGACGCCCCGCGCATGCAGGACGAACATCGTGCCATCCGTATCGAAGGAATAATAGTTGAGCAGGCTGCCGACCCGCTTGGCCACGACCGAAGTGATGTCGAAGCTCGCCGTGGGGCTCAGGAAGCCCGCGTTGCCGGGAAAGTACTGAATCGTTGCCATCGATGCCTCCATTGTGGATGGTCACAAGATGAGAGTGGCGCCACCATGCAACCATCCGTCCATGGGTGGGCCTCCGCAGCCCTGACCCGCCGGTTGATCCCTCTCTCCCCGCAGTTTACGCCGCCAAAAGAGCCTGATCGAAAGCCTTGGCTTTGGCGGTAGAGGGCCTTGCCTGCGCCCGCGCGACCCAGTCCCGGATCAGCTGATCCTCCGGCAGGAACTGCGGCAGGAAGGCAAAGGTCGAGGCGCAGATCAGATCGGCCGCCGTGAAGGCCTCCCCACACAGCCACGGCCCCTTCTCCAGCGCCGCACGCAGCCGCGCCATGGCCTCGTCCACGCCCCGGAAGTTCCGCTGCAGCCCCGGATGATCGGCGCCGAACATCTTCATCCACATCACCGGCTCCAGAATGCCCTGATACCAGAACAGCCAGGTCAGATACTCCCCCCGCCTCAAAGTCCCCGGCTTCGGCGCCAGCCCCGAGTCAGGGAACAAAGCCGTCAGATACAGCATGATCGCCCCACTTTCCGTGATCAGCGTGCCGTCATGGATCAGCGCCGGCACCTTGCCCTCCGGATGCGGATTGGCCGGGTCACGCTGGCCCGAGCCATCGCGCCCTACCATCCCCACCCGCTGAATGTCGATCTTGTCCCAGATGCCCATCTCGTCAATCAGCGCAATGATCCGCCACGACCGGCTTTGCGGGGCGTGAATAAGGGTCAGCATGGATACCTCCTTGAGTTGCTGCATGGGGTGAGTATGCTGCAATCCTCCTGCCAGAACCTGTCAGCATCCCATGCCTCGCCCCGACCGCCTCTTCCGCCTTCTGACCGCGCTGCGCACCCTGCCGCAGCCGGTCACGGCAGCGCGTTTGGCCGAGGAAACCGAGGTCTCCCCCCGCACCCTTTACCGCGATATCGAAACCCTCCGCGCCGGCGGTGCCCTGATCGACGGTGAGGCCGGCGTCGGCTACACCCTCACCGAAGACCCCGCCCTGCCACCGCAGATGTTCACCAGACTGGAGGTCGAAGCCCTCGTCCTCGGCCTTGCCGAGGTGCGCCTCGCCGGCGACCCCGCGCTGGCCAAGGCCGCCGAGGCGGCCCAGGCCAAGATCATCGCCACCCTTCCCGAACGCGTGCAGCGCCAGGCCATCCACGCCGTCCAGCAAACCTACCGATTCGAGAAACGCCCGCCGGCCCCGCCCAACCTCGCCCTGATCCGCGAGGCCTGCTGGAACGAACGCGCCCTCGACATCACCTACCAGGACCGCGCTTCAGCTCAGACCCGCCGCCGCATCTGGCCCCTGTCGGTCGTCTTCCTCGACCGCACCTTGATGCTCTTGGCCTTCTGCACCCTGCGCCAGGGCTTCCGCCGCTTCAACCTTGGCTCCATCACCGACCTCGCCCCGACTGACGACTGCTTCCGCCCCCGCCGCGTGCCGCTGCTCCGCGAGTTCCTGTCAGAACTCCGCGCCACCCGCCCCGGCCCCTGACCCTTCGCCGCAACGCCCAACTCTGGCATACTGGACCTGTCCGACTCACCCCATGGCCCGCCCATGTTCCCAGCCGTCTCCTTCGACATCCCCACGGTCTGGCGCGTCAAAGGCCAGTTGCCCGACGTCGCCCGCCTGCTGACCACGCCCAAGGACTTCCCGCTCTGGTGGGGCGACGTCTATCTCTCGGTCACCGAACTCACCGCCGGAGACGCAAAGGGCATCGGCCAGACCATGGCCATCCACTCCCGCGGCTGGCTGCCCTATCACCTGCACTGGCAAGCAACGCTGACCGAGGCCGACCTGCCCCACCGCTGGTCCCTTTCAGCCACCGGCGATCTTACCGGCCAGGGCATCTGGACCCTGCGTCAATCGGGGCCCATCGTCGAGGCGCGGTTCGATTGGCAGGTCACCTCCGATCGTCTGCTGTTCCGCGTCCTGGGACCGCTGCTGAAGGGCGTCATGGTGTCCAACCACCAGTGGGCGATGGCGAAGGGCGAGGCCGCCCTGCAGCGCGCGCTTCACGTCCCGAGCCCCGCCAATCCACCCCCGGTGCGGCAGTCCTGATGTAGCCTGCGTGCTCGCACGCACTGACACTGGTCGAATGGACGATCCGCCCATCGTCCCCGCAGGATGGACGATCCGCCCATCCTACCCGATCAGACCACGCACCCCTCCCGTCTGTCCCCGGTCCAGCAGCAGATGATCCGCCAGCACCAGCGCCATCATCGCCTCGCCCACCGGCACCGCCCGGATCCCCACGCAAGGATCATGCCGCCCCTTGGTCACCAGATCGATCTCCTCGCCGCGCGCGGTGATCGTCCGCCGGGGCGACAGAATAGAAGACGTCGGCTTCACCGCAAACCGGCACACCACCGGCTGGCCACTGGAAATCCCACCCAGAATCCCCCCCGCATGATTGCTCAGAAACACCGGCCCGTCATTGCCCATCCGGATCTCATCCGCATTCTCCACTCCGGTCAGGCTGGCCGAGGCCATCCCGTCGCCAATCTCCACACCCTTGACCGCATTGATCGACATCATCGCCGAGGCCAGATCCGAATCCAGCTTGCCATACAAAGGCGCTCCCAGCCCCGCCGGAACCCCCTCCGCCACGACCTCGATCACCGCACCCACCGAGTTGTGTGACAACCGCAGCCCGTCCAGATACTCCGCCCACTCACCAGCCGCCACCGGGTCCGGGCACCAGAACGGGTTCTCACCAATCTGCCCCCAGTCAAACCGGCTGCGGTCAATGCCCTTGGCCCCCATCTGCACCATATACCCCGTGATCCTCAGCCCCGGCACCAGGCTCGCCAGCACCGCCCGTGCGACTGCCCCCGCCGCCACCCTGCAAGCCGTCTCCCGCGCCGAGGACCGCCCGCCGCCCCGATAATCCCGCAGGCCATATTTCTGATGATAGGTGATATCCGCGTGCCCCGGCCGGAACGCCGCAGCGATATCGCCGTAATCCTTCGACCGCTGATCGGTATTCTCGATCATCAGCTGGATCGGCGTCCCCGTCGACACCCCGTCAAACACGCCCGACAGAATGCGAACCTCATCCGCCTCTTTCCGCTGCGTGGTGAATTTCGAGGTCCCCGGTTTCCGCTTGTCCAGCCACGGCTGCAGATCGGCCTCCGACAAGGCAATCCCCGGCGGACAGCCGTCCACCGTGGCCCCGATCGCCGGCCCATGGCTCTCGCCCCATGTGGTGAAGCGGAACAAATGACCAAAGGTGTTAAGGCTCATGGGCGATCTCCTGTCTGCCGCCCCCCATAGTCCAATCCCGCGGCCAGCAACAGATTCTTCGCAGAAAAATCGCCGCCCGGGCCGCCGCCGCTAGTCTGCCGTCATGGACGCCACGGCAGCCTTCTTCACCGTGGACGCCGGATAGGTGATCCGCGTCTGGATGCCAAAGCGCAGGTCGGGGAAATAGGTGAAATGCTGCACGGTCGGATAGGGTCCGCCGAGATGGCCGATGTCCAGACCCAGTGCCCGGTAGCGGCACGTGCCCACCTCCAGCACCTGCTCCGCGCCGGCGGTCACATGCACCTTCTCGCGCCACGAGTTGCCGGCAGATGCGCCAATCTTTGTCGTCGCCGCCATCACGTTCGAGGTCCAGTCCATCCCGGCCTTCGGCTCCGGCACAGCACGGATGTAATGATACTCCGTCACTGCGGCACTGCCGTTCCGCGTGCTCTCGGTCTGATACACCCCATAGGGCGCCACCACGTATTTGGTATACTCGGTCGGGGACTTGATCTCCTCGATCCGGATCACATCATGCGCCTGCCGAAGCGCCGACCAGACCGAGCCGTCCTTCAGCCTCACCGTCACCCCTTTGGTGAAACTCGGTGTGTTCACACACTCCGCCGAGACCGGCAAAGCCATCATCCCCAGTATAGCCAATCGCAGAAACATGCCCCACCTCGTCTTCTTGTCAAGCTACCTTACGTGAACGTCAAGCGCTAGAGCCGATTCGTCAATCTTGGTTAACGTGCGCTTGCCTCTCCGCGCGTAGAGACGGAAGGAAGACCGAGGGAAGACAGGTTCAAGACGCCGATTTCCCCCCAACTTCTCTGGGTTAATCCCGCGTTCTCAAGCCTTTGCGCTTTCTCCTTGCACCCGCCCCGCTTTGCCCTATTTTTGCGCACACCTCGGGGTGCCCCATGTCGCAAGACGGAAGGGCTGAGATGCAGCGATGCGGACCCGTCGAACCTGAACCGGATCATACCGGCGGAGGGAAGGTGCTGGCCCAAGGCCGTCTCCATTCCCGCCCGTCGCAAAATGGAGAAACCTATGAAACCCATCCATCTTGCGCTGGCGTTCCTGTCCCTTGGCCAAATGGCCATGGCGGATGCGCCCGTGCTGAACGTCCTGACCTACGATTCCTTCGCCGCCGAATGGGGCCCCGGCCCCGCCATAGCCAAGGGCTTCGAGGCGGAATGTGCCTGCAAGATCAACTACATCACCGCCGGAGATGGCGCCGCCGTCCTCGCGCGCCTCAAGATGGAGGGCGCAGGTTCCGAGGCCGACGTGGTTCTGGGCCTCGACACCACCCTGACCGAGTCCGCCCGCGCCACCGGCCTTTTCGCCCCCTTGGCCAGCATCGCCCCCAACGACCTCCCCATCCCCTACTCCGATGCCAATTTCGAGCCCTTCGACTGGGGCTGGTTCGCCTTCGTCTATGACAACACCAAATTGACCAATCCCCCGAAATCCTTCAAGGAATTGGCGGCCTCCACCCTGAAGATCGTCATCGAGGACCCCCGCTCCTCCACCCCCGGCCTCGGCCTCGTGATGTGGGTGAAAGATGCCTACGGAGCCGATTCCGCCAATATCTGGAAGGATTTGGCCGACAATATCGTCACCGTCACTCCCTCGTGGGACGAGGCCTACGGCCTGTTCCTGAAGGGCGAGGCCGACATGGTCCTCTCCTACACCACCTCTCCCGCCTATCACCTGATCGACAAGAAAGACCCCACCAAATCTGCCGCCCCCTTCGACGAAGGCCACTACATGCAGGTCGAAGTTGCGGGCAAACTGGCCTCCTCCAAGCAGCAGCCCCTCGCCGACCAGTTCCTCGCCTACCTCGCCGCCGATGCCGCCCAAGCGGTGATCCCCACCACCAATTGGATGTACCCCGCCAAAACCCCGGCCGAAGGCTTGCCGAAAGGCTTCGAGACCCTGATCAAACCCCTGAAATCCCTCCTTTATTCTCCCGCCGAGGCCGAAGGCCAAAGGCAAGCTGCGGTCGAGGAATGGCAGACCGCTCTCTCCAAATAACCGCAGGCCTGCTGGCCTTGCTGATCGCCACGCTGGTGCTGGGAACGGCACTGGCGCTGGCAAGCCAGTCCGGCGGGGCCTCCCTGCGCCCCGCTGACTGGTCCGCCATCCGCTTCACCATCACCCAAGCCCTTATTTCGACGGTCTTTTCCTGCGCACTTGCCGTGCCCACCGCCCGCGCCCTGATGCGCCGCCGCTTTCCCGGACGGCAGGCTCTGATCCTCCTGATGGGCGCTCCCTTCCTGCTCCCGGTCATCGTCGCAGTTCTCGGCCTCCTGACCATCTACGGCCGCAGCGGCCTCCTCAACGTCGCCCTACAATCCGTAGGCCTCCCCCAAATCTCAATCTATGGGTTGGCCGGGGTGGTCCTCGCCCATGTCTTTTTCAACCTCCCCCTCGCCACCCGGATCCTGCTGAACGGCTGGCAGTCCATTCCCGCCGAGCGGTTCCGCTTGGCCGAGACCCTGAACCTTCCCTCCCCCTTCCGCCACATCGAACTCCCCATGCTCCGCGCCACCCTGCCCGGAGCCGCGCTCGCCATCTTCCTCGTCTGCCTGACCTCCTTTGTCGTGGCCCTCACCTTGGGCGGGGGCCCGAGGGCCACCACCCTTGAACTCGCGATATATCAAGCTCTTAGGTTCGATTTCGACGCCGGCAGAGCCGCCCTCCTCGCGGCCATCCAGTTCGCGATCTGCGCCGCAGCCGTCACCCTCGCCGCCCGCTTCACCCTGCCGCCGGCCCTTGGCGCGGGCCTCGACCGAACCCTGATCCTGCATCCCCCCAAACACCGCACCGCCTTTGATGTCGTCGTCATCACCACGGCCGCCCTCTTCCTGCTTCTGCCCTTGGCCGCCGTCCTGATCGAGGGCCTCCCCGCCCTTCCCCACCTACCCGCAGCGGTCTGGAAAGCCGCCCTCCGCTCCCTATGGATGGCCGTCACCTCCGCCGCCCTCTCCGTCACCGCCGCCCTGATCCTCGCCCAAGCCGTCGCCCGCAGCCGCTCGCGCCTGCTGGAACTGGCCGCCATGCTGCCACTCTCAGCCTCCGGTCTCGTGCTCGGCACCGGATTGTTCCTGATCCTGCGCCCGCACGTCCGGTCGGAAGACATCGCCCTGCCCGTCACGATCCTTGTCAACGCCCTGATGTCCTTGCCTTTTCTATTCCGCCTTCTGCTGCCAGAGGCCATAGTCCTGCACGCCTCCTACGATCGCCTCGCCCAAGCTATTGGCCTGCAAGGCCGCGCGCGCCTCCGCTACCTGACCCTTCCCCGCCTCGCCCGCCCCTTGGGGCTGGGCGCCGGACTGGCCGCCGCGCTGGCGATGGGCGACCTTGGCGTGATCGCTCTTTTTGCGAACAATGACCAAGCCACCCTACCCCTTGTGGTGCAACGCCTCTCCGGCGCCTACCGCATGGAGCAGGCCGCCGCAGCCGCCCTGCTGCTGGTCACTCTAAGCTTTGTCCTCTTCGCGCTCTTTGACCTTGGAGGCCGCCGTGCTGCACCTTGATCACCTCGCCCTGACGGTTGACAACTTTCGCTTGACTGCGAACTGGTCTATCCCACCCGGCACCAAATTGGCGCTGTTGGGTGGGTCCGGAGAGGGAAAGTCCACCCTTCTCATGGGCTTGGCCGGGTTTCTGCCCCTGACATCCGGACGCATCCTGTGGCAGGGCCGCGATCTTGGTCACCTGCCGCCCGCCGAACGGCCCATGGCGATCCTGTTTCAGGACCAGAACCTGTTCCCCCACCTGACCTTGGCGCAGAACCTTGGCCTCGCCTTGAACCCTCGGCTCCGGCTCACCGCAGCAGACCACGCGCGCATCGCGCAGGTGCTTGAAAGGCTTGGCCTTTCCGGCCTAAGCCCACGCAGGCCCGCCGACCTCTCCGGCGGCCAGCAGGGCCGCGCCGCTTTGGGCCGGGTCTTGCTGCAGGCGCGCCCGATCCTGCTGCTGGACGAACCCTTTGCCGCCCTCGGCCCCGCGCTGAAATCCGATCTGCTGTCCTTGGTTGCCGATCTTGCCGCCGAGACCGGTACCACGGTCGTCCTGGTCACCCATGACCCCGCCGACGCCAGGCGCTTTGCCGATCAGGTGGTGCTGGTACAGGGCGGCGTGGCCGCGCCTCCGGTGGAGACCGACGCAATCTTCGCCAACCCGCCGCCCGCCTTGCGCGCCTATCTCGGCCCATAGAAAAAGGCCCCGCACGAGTGCGGAGCCTTTTCAATCAATGCCTCAAGGATCAGTGGGCGAGTTTCTTGCCCTTGACCTTCGACCACAGGCGCTTGTTGGTCAGGTAGAGCAGAACCGACAGCAGACCCAGCAGAAGCACGGCCTTGAAGCCGGATTCCTTGCGGCTCATCATCTTGGGTTCAGCCGCCCACATCAGGAAAGCTGACACGTCCTTGCCTTCCTGCTCCAGCGTGGCCGGTGTGCCGTCGGCATAGGTCACCTGATCGGCCGCGATGGCCGTGTTGGGCATCGCCATCCAGCCGCCCGGGAAGGCCTTGTTTTCATAGAAGGTTACGCCTGCAATATCCTTCGATTCGCCCGAGAAGCCGGTGATGATCGAATAGATATGCTCCGGCCCGCCCATGCCCTTGAACAGCTGGTTGGTGCCCAGCCCATAGGGGCCCGAGAAGCCTTTGCGCGCCTTGGCCATGACCGACAGATCAGGGGCCTTCATCGCGTTGTTGGCCGGGAAGTGGTCCGACGGCAGCAGGGTGCGCGCCGTGCCGGTCTCGGGATCGACGAATTGCGGGTTCGAGGCCGCATCGTTGATCGGGAAAGCCTTGGCATAGGCCTTGACCTGATCTTCCGGCAGGTTCGGCCCGCCCGCATCGGCCAGCTGGCCGATCCGGACGAACTTCAACCCGTGGCAGGTCGAGCAGACCTCGGTATAGACTTGCAGGCCGCGTTGCAGCTGATGCTCGTCGAAGGTGCCGAACGGGCCCTCGAAGGAGAAGGAAACATCGGTCGTCTCCCCCTCGCCCTCAGCCCAGGCAGCGCCAGACAACAGGGTGAGTGCGGATACGGCACTGATTGCGATTTTGCGAAACATCTCAGTCAGTTCCTTCTCACTCGGCCGGGCCGGCAACGGGGTCAGCATAGTGCGACTTGAAGTCTTCCTCGATCGTGGCAGGTTGCAGCAGCGGCTTTTCAAGCACGCCCAGCAGCGGCAGGATCACAAGGAAATAGGCGAACCAGTAGGTGGCGGCGATCAGACCAACCCAGCCGGTAAAGGCCGAGGGCACCTGGCTGCCACACCACATCAGCACGACGAAGTCGATCACCAGAACCGCAAACCACGCCTTGAACATCGGGCGGTAGCGGCCCGAACGGACGGACGAGGTATCCAGCCACGGCGCCAGCGCCATGCACAGGATCGCACCCGCCATCGCCAGCACGCCGAACAACTTGCTGTCGACGATGCCGAAGGTGATGAAGTGGACGAACTGCACGGCCCAGACGGTGTTATCGAAGGACCTCAGGATGGCGTAGAACGGCAGCAGGTACCATTCCGGCACGATATGCGCCGGAGTCGCCAGCGGGTTGGCCTGGATGTAGTTGTCCGGGTCGCCCAGATAGTTCGGCATGAAGCCAACCACGGCGAAGAACAGCATCAGGATAACCGAGAGAGCGAAAAGGTCCTTGATGACGTAGTAGGGCCAGAACGGCACGGTGTCGGCTTCGACCTCGGCTTTGGAGCCGCGGCGGACTTCGACGCCGGTCGGGTTGTTGTTGCCGGTGGTGTGGAAGGCCCAGATGTGCACCGCAACCAAGGCGGCGATCACGAAGGGCAGCAGATAGTGCAGGCTGAAGAAGCGGTTCAGCGTGGCGTTGCCGATGGCAAAGCCGCCCAGAAGCCACTGTTGCAGCGAGACGCCGATGCCGGGGATCGCCCCGAACAGGCCGGTGATCACCGTGGCACCCCAGAAGCTCATCTGGCCCCACGGCAGCACGTAGCCCATGAACGCGGTGGCGATCATCAGGAAATAGATGATCATGCCGATCACCCAGGTCACTTCGCGCGGCGCCTTGTAGCTGCCGTA
>CANGHD010000028.1 GCA_947453525.1 Paracoccaceae bacterium
AGCGCCGCCCAACGCTCCTCGGCCACCCGCTCATTGGCCTCCAGCCGCATCGAGGTGGCGTCAAACCCCTCGTACAGAAGCCGCGACCCCTCAGGCGAGCGTCGGCTGGTCATCCCACGGCACCCGCCAGCGGCGGCAACCCCAGCAGAACCCGCTTTTCATCCGCCGTCAGGAATTCCGCCGCCCCCACCCGCGCCCAAAGCTGATCCCGCTCCACCGCCAAGGCCGGCACCTGCTCCAGATCAGGCTTCAGCTCGATCTGCTCGCCGGTAAAGGTCGACAGCCACTGGCTCAACGCCGCCGTCACCCGGGTCGCCAAAGGCAAAACAGTCAACCGGAAGAACGCCCGGTTCGCCTCCTGATAGTTGGCGTAAGTCGCATCGCCGGGTATCCCGATCAGCATCGGCGGCACCCCGTAAGCAATCGAAATCTCCCGCGCCGCCGCCTGCTTGGTCTCATGGAACTCCATGTCGGAGGGAGAGAACCCCATCGGCTTCCAGTCCAAGCCCCCCTCCAGCAGCATCGGACGGCCCGCATTGCGCGCGCCCTGATGGTGGCTCTCGATCTCGCTCACCAGCCGCTCATACTGCTCGGCGGACAAAGTCCCCTGCCCATCCGCCCCCTTGAACACCATCGCCCCCGAGGGCCGCGCCGCATTGTCCAGCAACGCCTTCGACCAAGACGCCGCCGACCCATGCACATCCACCGCAACAGCCGCCGCCTGCATCGGCGACAGCCCGTAATGGTCATCCTGCGGATGAAAGCTCTTGATATGGCAAATGGGCGACAACCCCTCGCCCACCGGGAACCGATGCGTCCGCCCCCCCACCACATAATCATAAGCCGCAGGCCAACCATCCGCCCCCGGCACCACTTTCATCCGGTCGGACCGGAGGACATGCAATTCCCCCGGCAAGTCGCCGACGCCGGGAACCGCCTCGACATAGGCATTCCCCGTCAGCAGCAAAAACCCATAGATCGCCTCGAACAGCTCCGCCCGCCCCTGCGCCCCATTCGGCTTGCGGGTCAAGTCCAGCAGCGGATGCAGATCATACCGCGTGTTGGCATCCTGCAGCACCAGCGGCAAAGCCGCCGCCGCCTCCGCAATCACCTTCACCGCCCGAAAGCCAATCGGATTGCCCAGAAACCCCGTCTTGATCAGGGAAACCGCATCCCGCGGGCTCCACGCCACTCGCCCCGAAGATCCCCAGGCCACCACCCGCCCCACGGCCGAGGCCTTCTTCTCCACAACCTTCTCAGGCACAACCTCTGGCGCCCGCCTCAGGAAATCAAAGACCATTCCGCTTCTCCTTGTTCCGTTCCGGCAAAACCCTGCCCCCCGCAAAAGCGCAAAGGCCCGCGGCACCATCTCGCCCCCCGCACGACCGCGAGGCGTTCCATTTGATCTCGGCAAAAATATCCTGGGGGTGCGGGGGCGAGCCCCCGCCCTTGTTTTGTGCTAAGTGCGAACCCCAGCCCTTAAAGCCCCCGCACCTGCGGCCGCTTGATGTATCCTGCATCCAGCACCAGATCGGTCAGCGCCCAGACCAAAGCATCCAGCCGGTCCGGAGAGCGGTCGCCCCGATAGCCGTTCCGTGTCATCTGGCACATCTGGTCCTCCAGCTTGCCCAGACCCCGCACATGGGACACCCGCCCCTGCTCATACAGTGCCGCCACCGGCTCGGCGCGCAGATGCTTGCCCTTGGTCGCATTGACTTTCTTGAACGCCACAAGCGGGTCCACCTGTCTTACGACACTTTCCACCATGTCGCCCCCTTGGTTCACTTCAACCACCATCCGGTCCGCCTTGTGCCGGTCCATCGCCGCCACCGCCGCCCGCGCCCACCCGTCGGGTGAGGCCCCCGTGACCGAGGCATCCTCCAGCACAACCGCCCGCCAGTTCTGCGTCGGCCCCTCGGTAAAGGCCCCCACCACCACAATCCCGCATTCATCCGAGCCCTTGGTGCCAGTGACCGGCGGGTCCACCGCCACGACAATCCGGCTGAGAAACGGTATCTTGTCCGCCTCCACCCGATTGTCATCCAGCGCCATCCGGGTCCAAAGCGCCCCGTCTAGGTCCTCCACCAGCAACCCATCCAGCTCCTGCAGCCCAATCGACTGCCCGGCATAGCGCGCCGTGACCTCCTCAAGGAACGACTTTGCCAGATAGGCCTTGTTCGCCGCCGTCGGTGCATGGGTAGAAACCGTCGAGGGGTTCTTCATGATCGCCTTCAACACCTCCACATTCTGCGGCGTCGTCGTCACCACCTGCTGCGGGTTATCCCCGAGCCGCAGCGCAAACTGCAGCATGTCCCAGGTCTCCTGCCCCTTTTTCCACTTGGCCAACTCGTCGACCCAAGCCGCATCAAACTGCGGCCCCCGAAGCGAGTCCGGATCATGTGCCGAAAACACTTGTGCGACAGCGCCATTCGGCCAAGTCAACTGCTTGCGGGTGCCATTCCACTCAGGCTTTCGGTCAGGAGGCGAACAAGACAAAATCCCGCTCTCGCCAAAGATCATCACCTCCCGCACCTGATCGACCGTCTCGCCCACCAGCGCCACCCGCTTGGCGCGCCCGGGATCCGTCGGCAAAGCGCCCTCCACCTGCGCCCTCACCCACTCCGCCCCGGCCCGGGTTTTCCCGGCCCCACGCCCCCCCATGATGACCCAGGTCTTCCAGGCCCCCTCGGGTGGCAGTTGATGCGGCAGCGCCCAGAACTCGAACATCCAGGGCAGCGCCAGCAACGCATTGTCGCTGAGGCCCCCCAGAAACGCGTCAACCTGGCTCAGCGTCGCGGAGGCGAGCCAGCCTGCGCCCGATCTCATCCCGTGCGGCGTGAAAGTCGAGCGCTCGGGTTCCGACAGTCCCGGCAACCTGTTTGCGGAGTTTATCAAAACGGCCCCTCTCTTCCTGAACCAGTTCGAAAGCGTCTTTCACGTTGCGGGTCAAAGCCGGTGTGGCTTTGACCTCCTCCAGTTTTCCGGCCCTGATCTTCATCAGACAGCGCCCCAGTTCTTCGGCGGCCTCCCGCAGAAGGCTTTCCGTCACTTCCGCCAGATCGACGGGCGGTTCATCTCCCGCGGAGAAATGTATCGTCATGCCTGCTCAACCTACCCCTCCGGTTGGCCGGGAAATGAAAAAGCGGCCAGGGGCCACCCCCGAACCGCTTGCTCACCTCTTCCAGCATGTCAAAACCTATAGACCGAACAGTTCGGAAAGTCAATCTAAACGTCGAATGATATCAATGGCTTACCGTGCGCGCCCTTAACCTTTTGTTAACCCGGTCCCGCTGAACCCGCACCCCAAGCAGCAAAAAGCAGCGCTCAGCTTCCGCAAGCGCCGCCATTTCATCTGTCGATAAGTATCCCGCCAAGGGTCCGGGAGGGTGCGCAGCCCTCCCGGCGCGGGGGGCGATGAGCGCCCTGAAAACCTTCCGGTGGAAGGTTTTCCGGGAAGAGCGCCGCGCAAAGCCTTGCGCGGTTCGGGGGGCTGCGCAAGCCCCCCAGCCGGGTCCGCAGAGCGCGCCCCGGCCAAACTCCAGCCCCTCAGTTCCCCGAGGCGCCCGGCAGCGTCACATCCACCGACCCAGACCCGGTGCCCGACGTGTCGGCCCCCTCGGTCGCCTGCAAAGCCCGGTAGGTCGCCACGTTCTTGTTATGCTCGGCCAAGGTCGCGGCAAAGGCGTGGCCCCCGGTGCCATCGGCCACGAAGTACAGCAAATCCGTGCTCTCCGGCTTCAGTGCCGCCTCGATCGCAGCCCGCCCCGGATTGCAGATCGGCGTCGCGGGCATTCCCGGAATAACGTAAGTATTCCAAGGCGTTTCCCGGCGCAATTCACTCTGCCGCAACCCCCGCCCCAGCAGCCCTTCTCCCTTTGTGACACCGTAGATCACGGTAGGGTCCGTCTGCAATTTCATGCCCTGCGCCAGCCGGTTCAGGAAGACCGAAGCCACCTTGGGCCGCTCGCTCGCCACCCCGGTTTCCTTCTCGACGATAGATGCCATGATCATCGCATCCTGCGGCGTCTTGTAGGGCAATCCATCCGCGCGCGCGGCCCACAGTTCCGCCAGTGTAGCCGACTGCGCCGCCCCCATCTCGTCCAGCAGCGCCAGACGGTCGCCGCCCTTCTCAACTTCATAGGACTGCGGCGCAAGCGAACCCTCTTCGGGCACCTTCTTGATATCCCCGGTCAGGAAATCTGCCGCCTTCAGCGATTCGACCACCTGCCAGGAGGTCACCCCCTCGGCCAGCGTCACCCGAAAGCGCAGGTCGGCATCGGCTTCGGCATCCAGATAGGCCTGCGGAGCAGCCCCCGCCGCCGGATCAAACTTCACGACCTCGGTATAACCACCCGAAGCCGAATCGTAGGCGCGCAGTACCACTTCCGCCCCGGCCACGCCGATCCGCAGATTGACATCCTGCCCGCAGGTCGACTGTCCCGAAGTCGTCAGCAACTCCGCCACCGCGGCCATCGAGGCTTTTTCCGGCACCAGATATGACCCGAACTTCAGCTTGCCCGTCAGGCCGGAATACTCCGCCCCGATCCGGAAGATCCGCGCGTCGCTCACCGCGCCCTGCTGCTGCAGGCCCGCGCTGACCGCGCTCATCGTGGCACCCTTGCCCACCTTGAAGCAGATCACCTGCGCCAAGGGTCCGGGTTCGGCATATTTCTTCTCGCCCCACGTGATCAGTCCGGCGATCAGCACGAAGCCCACGATGAACAACGTCAGCGCATTCGAGGCGAGCGAGCGCCACATCAGCCAGCAACCTTGCCAAGGATCAGGCTGGCATTGGTGCCGCCAAAGCCAAAAGAGTTCGACAGCGCCACGTCAATCTTGCGCCTCACCGGCGCATGCGCCGCCAAATTCAGCCGAGGCGCCACCGCCGGATTGTCCAGATTGATCGTGGGCGGTGCGATGCCATCCCGAATGGCCAGCACACAGAAGATCGCCTCCACAGCCCCCGCAGCCCCCAGCAAATGTCCAATCGAAGACTTGGTGGAACTCATCACCGCAGTCTCCGCTGTATCGCCCAGCAACCGCTCCACAGCCCCCAGCTCGATTGTGTCCGCCATCGTCGAGGTGCCATGCGCATTTATATAATCAATGTCCTTGGGCTCCAGCCCGGCCCGCTTGAGCGCCATCTGCATGGACCGGAAGCCGCCGTCACCATCTTCGGCTGGTGCCGTGATGTGATAGGCATCACCCGACAGCCCATACCCCAGCACTTCGGCATAGATCTTCGCACCGCGCGCCACGGCATGTTCATATTCTTCCAGCACCACGACGCCCGCGCCTTCGCCCATCACAAAGCCATCGCGGTCGCCATCATAGGGGCGCGAGGCCTTGGTCGGGTCATCCGCCCGCTTGGTGCTCAGAGCCTTGCAGGCGTTGAACCCGGCGATGCCAATCTCGGAAATCGGTGCCTCGGCCCCGCCTGCGATCATCACATCCGCATCGTCCCACATGATCAACCGCGCCGCATCGCCAATCGCATGGGCACCTGTGGAACAGGCCGTCACCACTGCATGGTTCGGCCCCTTGAAGCCAAACCGAATGGATACCTGACCAGAGATCAAATTGATCAGCGACCCCGGAATGAAGAACGGAGACACCCGTTTCGGCCCCTTCTCCTTGATCAACACCGCAGTTTCCGCAATCGAGGTCAGCCCGCCGATGCCCGACCCGATCATCACACCGGTCCGGCATCGCTCTTCCTCGGTCGCAGGCTCCCAGCCCGAATCCCGCACCGCCTGCACCGCCGCCGTCATGCCATAGATGATGAAATCATCGACCTTGCGCTGGTCCTTCGGCTCCATCCAGTCGTTCGGATTGAAGGTGCCATCCGTGCCATCGCCGCGCGGGATCTCGCAAGCATATTGGGTGATCACATTGACCGGATCGAACCGGGTGATCTTTCCCGCGCCCGACTGCCCTGCCAGAAGACGTTCCCACGTCGCCTCGACCCCGCAGGCCAAAGGAGTAACCATGCCCAATCCCGTGATAACTACCCGACGCAAGCGTGCCTCCATCCCCGTTTTCCCGTGGTCCAGGGCACCAGCGGCACCTCTCAACCCCACTGCGGTGATACACGCCCCTCCGACAGGCTGCAACCGCCCTGCCCCGGCGTCGGCGATCCGGGGCCCCGACGATGTAAATAGTGGATACATCCGAACCATACCCCCTTGACGCCTGCCGGATTTGCTCTATTTCCGAGAATGAACGTTCATTCTCACCCGGATCGCGCCCACAGATGCAACTCGCCGTCCCGCAACCCAGCCCAAGCCATGCCGATGTCCGCTCGGCCGGCATCCTTGAATCAGTGCGGCAAGCCTTTCTCGACAAGGGCTTTGACGGCGCATCGATGCAAGACCTCGCCCGTGCGGCGGGGATGAGCGTGGGCAACTTCTACCGCTACTTCCCGTCCAAGGCCGCCATCATTCAGGCGTTGATCCTGCATGACGCCGAAATGGTCCAGCGCGATTTCGCCGCGATCCTGACCTCGCCCCAGCCGATGGCGACGCTGCGCCGGGTCATCGAGGCGCGCATCACAGACAATGACTGCGCCAAAGACATGGCTCTCTGGGCCGAGGTCGAGGCCGCGTCGCGCAGATCGCCGGAAATAGCCCAAGCCGCCCAGCGGATGGAGACAGAGGTGCAGGGCAACTTCCTCGCTGTCTTCGCCGCCGACTTGGGACTGACATTCGCCGAGGCAAAACGTCGCTTTTCTGCACCAGCCTCTTATATTCTGGTCATGGTCAAGGCCGCGTCGTGCCTTTCGTGTGCTGCGCCACTGGACCAGACCGAAGTCCGCACCATGATCTTGCGCAGCATCGACCAGACCCTGGACGAAGTGGCAAGCTCTCCCCGATCCGCACCCCCGCCGTCCTCTTTGATCGCACCTTCGCCCGTGACTATTCATCCGAAAGACCAAACATGCGTTTGACCCTGTCCCGCACCGCCCTTCTGATGGCCACCGCCCTGTCCGGCCTTGCCCTGTCCGGCGGGATCGTTCAACCGCTGCGGGCCGAGACCGCAACGCCGGCAGCGCCTGCTGCTGAAATCGTGCTGCCCGCCATCACGGTGACCACCGTCGCCAGCCACAAGCTTGAGGATCATGTTCTGGCCTCGGGAATGATCACCCCGGTCGAGCAGGTTTCGGTCGTGCCGCTGCTTGAGGGTCAGCCGATCGAGAGCCTTGCCGCCGATGTTGGCGACACGGTCACCGCCGGGCAAGTCCTGGCCACCCTGTCGACCGCGACGCTGACCATCACGCAGAGCCAGTTGCAGGCCACGCTGTCGTCGGCCAAATCCTCGGCGGCCGAGGCGAAGAAGACGGCGGACCGCACCGCCGCCCTCTTCGCGCAAGGTTCGACCTCGGCGGCCAGCAACGATCAGGCCCAGGCGGCGCTGATCGCGGCCTCGGCGCAGGTCACCTCGGTCCAGTCGCAACTTGACACCGTGGCGCTGCAATTGACCCGTACCAATGTCGTCTCGCCGGTCGCGGGCCTGATCACGGCGCGCAACGCGCAGATCGGCTCGATTGCCTCGGCGCAGGGCAATCCGCTGTTTGTCATCATCCGGGACAACGCGCTGGAGTTGCGCGCCGATGTCGCCGAAAGCGACATGCCCCGCGTGGTCAAGGGCCAGTCCGCCACCATCACGCTGGCGGCCAACGTGCCCAGCCTGACCGGCACGCTGCGCCTTGTTGAACCCAACGTCGACGTGGCCACCCGCCTTGGCCGCGCCCGCATCGCGCTGGACAAGCCCGATCAGGTCCGCGCCGGCATGTATGCCGAAGCCGATATCCTGATCGCCACCCACAATGCCGTGGCCGTCCCGGTCACGGCCCTCGGGTCCGAAGGCAATGAAAGCACCGTCATGGTCGTCAAGGATGGCGTGGTCCACCGCACCACCGTCACCACCGGCATCCGCGACGGCGGCTGGATCGAGGTTCTGACCGGCCTGTCGGCGGGCGATACCATCGTCGCCAAAGCCGGGGCCTTCGTCACCGACGGGGACAAGATCAACCCCGTTCCTGCCACAACCAACTGAAAAGGGGGCCTTCATGAACTTCTCCGCATGGTCCATCCGTAACCCGGTCGCCCCTCTTCTGGCCTTCGTGCTTCTGATGGTGCTGGGCTACCAAAGTTTCTTCGCCCTGCCCATCACGCGCTTTCCCAACATCGACGTGCCCTTGGTGGCCGTCTCCGCGTCCCAGCCCGGTGCCGCCCCGGCCGAGATGGAGACCCAAGTCACCAAGGTGATCGAGGATGCCGTGGCCGGCATCACTGGCGTCAAGAACGTCACCTCCAGCGTATCCGATGGCAATTCGACGACCGTGGTGGAATTCCGCATGGAGGTCCCGACCGACAAGGCCGTGTCCGACGTCAAGGACGTCATCGACCGGATCAAGGCCGACCTGCCCGCTGATGTCGAAGCCCCCAACGTCACCCGCATCGACGTCGAGGGTCAGGCGATCATGACCTTCGCGGTTTCCTCGCCGAACATGACCTTCGAGGAACTGTCCTACTTCGTCGACGACACCATCAAGCGCGGGTTGCAGGGCAAGCCCGGCGTCGGAAAGGTTGACCGCTTCGGCGGTGCCGACCGCGAAATCCGCATATCGCTGGACCCTATCAAGCTGGGCTCTTTTGGCGTCACCGCGCAATCGGTCAGCCAGCAGCTGAAGATCACCAACACCAACCAGGGCGGCGGTCGGGCCGACTTCGGCAACGGCGAACAGGCGATCCGTACGATGGGCGACGCGGCGCAAGTGGCCAAACTGGCTGCCACCCCCATCGCCCTGCCCTCGGGCCGCCATGTCGTGCTGTCCGACCTTGGCAGTGTGGTTGACACCTCGCAGGAACTGCGCTCCTTCTCGCGCCTTGGGACAGAGCCGGTCGTGACCTTCTCTGTCTTCCGCGCCAAGGGTGCCTCCGAGGTTTCGGTCGCCAATGTGGTCAATGCCCAACTGGACACGATCCGCGCAGCCCATCCCGAAGCCACGATCAAGATGATCGACGACACGGTGTTCTACACGCAAGGCAACTATGACGCCGCCATCCACACCTTGCTGGAAGGTGCCCTGCTGGCCGTCATCGTGGTCATGATTTTCCTGCGCAACTGGCGCGCCACGCTGATCTCGGCCATCGCCCTGCCGCTCTCGGCGATCCCGACCTTCTGGATCATGAACCTCTTGGGTTTCTCGCTCAACCTCGTGTCCTTCCTGTCGCTGACACTGGCGACGGGTATCCTCGTCGACGATGCGATTGTGGAGATCGAGAACATCGCCCGCCACATCCGCATGGGCAAATCCCCGTTCCGCGCCGCCATCGATGCCGCCGATGAAATCGGCCTCGCCGTGATCGCCACCACCTCGACGATCATCGCGGTCTTCGTGCCGGTCTCCTTCATGCCCGGCATCCCGGGGCAATACTTCCGCCAGTTCGGCATCACTGTCGCCGTGGCCGTCGCCTTCTCACTCTTGGTGGCACGCCTCATCACACCCATGATGGCCGCCTATTTCATGAAAACCTCCGACGGCGGCACCGAACACGGCCACCGCGATGGCTGGATCATGAAGGGCTACGTCTGGTTCGTCTCGGCCACCACCGGCACGTGGCACATCGGCCCGATCCCTTTCGGCCGCTACTACCTGACCCTTGTGGCGGCCATTGGCGCCGTGATCGTCTCGGTCGGTCTGCTGATGCAGGTCCCCGGTTCGTTCATCCCGCCAGAAGATGCCAGCCGCATCACCGTCTCCATCGAACTGCCCCCCGGCACCACGCTGGCCGAGACGGACAAACAAACCGCCCTGATCTATGACAAGATCAAGGACATTCCCTATATCGATCAGGTCTTCATCCTCGGCGGCTCCTCGCCGACCGGAGACCTTGACGTCCGCCGCGCTACCCTTACGGTGACGCTGCAAAAGCTGGATCACAGCCTTCTGCTGAAGCTCAGTCAGCTGGCGCATCGCTTGCCCCTGATCGGCCCGTTCATCCCCGAGGTGAAGGACACCGGCCGCCCCGTCCCGCAAAACCAGATCGAGGCCGAGATTTTCAAACGTCTCGCCACGATCCCGGACGTGCGGGCATTGAAACTGGATGACCGCGGGGCGCGCGAACTCACCTTCAACGTGCTAGCCGACAATCAGGCCGACCTGGACGGCGCGGTCCGGATGCTTCTGGAAGCCACACGCGGCAACCCGGATCTGGCCGATGTCTCTGCCGAAGGCTCGCTGCCCCGGCCCGAGCTGCAGATCACGCCGCGAGCCGCCGAGGCCGCCCGTCTGGGCATCACCGCACAAGCGATCGCCGCTGCGGTGCGCGTCGCCACGATCGGCGACTACGACTCCGCTCTGGCCAAGGTCTCGATCGACAACCGCTTGATCCCGATCCGGGTGCGCCTGAATGACGCCAGCCGTGAAAACATCAACCGCATCGCCAATCTCAAGGTGCAGACCAACACCGGCCTGATGATCCCGCTGTCTTCGGTGGCCGACATCCGGCTGGGTGAGGGTCCGTCCTCGATCAAGCGCCTGAACCGCGCGAAACTGGCCGAGATCGGTGCCAACCTGCCGGTGGGCGTGGCCTTGGGTACGGCTACCGAAGCTTTCACCAAGGCCGCAGCCTCGGTCACGCTGCCCGGCACCGCCCGTATCTCGGCCGGTGGCGATGCAGAGGTGCAGGCCGAACTGACAGGCTCGTTCCTCAAGTCCATGCTTTTGGGCCTGATGCTGATGCTGTCGGTGCTGATCCTCTTGTTCAAGTCGGCCATCCAGCCCTTCACCATCCTCTTTTCGCTGCCCTTGGCGATTGGCGGCGTGGCCACGGCCTTGCTGCTGACCGGGTCCGCCCTGTCGATGCCGGTGCTGATCGGCTTCCTGATGCTGATGGGGATCGTGGCCAAGAACGCCATCCTCTTGATCGACTTCGCCATCGAAATGCGCGTCCGTGGATTTGCCCGCGCCGCCGCCGTGGTCGAGGCCGGTCACAAACGCGCCCGTCCGATCGTGATGACCTCGATCGCCATGTCGGCAGGCATGTTGCCCTCAGCCCTTGGCGTGGGCGAAGGCGGCGCATTCCGCGCGCCGATGGCGACAGCCGTGATCGGGGGCATCATCGTCTCGACCGTGCTGAGCCTCGTCGTCGTGCCAGCCTTCTATCTGATCATGGATGACCTCAGCTGGCTTCTGGGCAAGATCTTCGGCGGTCTGGTGGGCCAGAAGGAAGAAGAACCCGAGGCGCCCGCCGCCGACATTCTGGCCGAACGGATCGCCCTTCTGGCCGCCGACCAGTCCGACCTGCGCGAAAAGGTCGCCGACCTGACCCAGCCGGTTCTTTTGCAACGGCAAAACATGGCGGCCGAGTGAGATAAGGGGTCCACGACCCAAAGCCCCCGCCCCGGATCCTGGGCGGGGGCTTTGATTTCGCGGTGCGGTCTTGCGGGAATTCACTGGATTTTCGCACTTAGGGATATGGACAGAAAAATCGCGCGCGCAGTATTCTCGAAGGATATTGAGCGCGGAGGAAGCAATGTCCGTCATTTCGATTGCGACAAACACCGATTTCAGCTTGACGGATATAACAGCCGTCACCCAGTTCAGCTTTGTGAACCCTGCGCGCACCACGGTTCGCGCCATCGTCGATGACAGCCATGTCGTGCTGCCCAGCGTGATGGTGGCGGGATCGGCGGGGGTGAACTTCTTCACCCTCAACAACATCCACGCGCCCACGCCCGGATTCGTCTTCAGCAACTGGTCGGCGGCCGACAAGATCGTCCTCAACGGCACGGGTGGCAATGACACGATGGTCGGCACGCTGTTTGCCGATGTGGTGCATGGCGGTGCGGGAAAGGATCTGTTGCAGGGCTTTGACGCCAAGGACCAGATCTTTGGCGACGCGGGCAATGACCAGATCCTGCTCGGCTTGGGCACCGCCGACGGCGGAGCGGGGATTGATGCGGTCGACTTCATTTTTCAACCCGCCCAACTGGTGACATCGATCAACGTCGACCTGTCTGACGGCGGGGGCGGTCGCGAGATTGTCCCGGGGCTGAAACTGTCAGGCTTCGAGCGCTTGATCTCTGATCTGACCGGCGGCAATGACACCGTGATCGGCGGCATCGGAGGAGACCATATCTCGGCCAACGCCGGCGACGATCAGATCTCGGGCTTCAGCGGCAATGACAAGCTGGAAGGTCGGAATGGCAATGACACGCTGAACGGCGGCACCGGGGCCGATGCCCTGACCGGCGGCGTCGATGCCGACCTTCTGACAGGCGGCAGCGGGGCGGATCGTTTCGTCTTCCTGTCGGTGAACGAAATCGGCACCTTCCGGAACTTCGACACGATCACCGACTTTGAACAGGGCCTTGACCTGATCGACCTCCACTGGATCGACGGGCGGCCCTTCACGACCACCGTCAATGAAAAGATGATCTACATCGGCCAGACCGCATTCTTGCCCGACAGTTACTATCAGGTTCGCTGGGACCAGACGGCCAACGAAACCGTCGTGCAGATCAGTCTGGGGGCCGAGGATCGGGACCCGATCTTTGAACTCCACCTGACGAGCCTCTACACCCTCACCGCCGCTGATTTCATCCTTTAGCCGATCAACCCATATTGCCTTGCCTTGTTGCGCAGGAAGGGCAGGCCCTCGCCGATGACCTCCTCGCGGCTGCCCGCCACCGGACGCCAGACCGCAAGCCCGTAAGCCAGTTCCGGCGGCATGTTGATGAAACTTTCCATCGCAAGTCCGCCCCTGAAGCCTATGGCTTTCAGGGTGGCGAAGATCTCGTCCCAGTCGCAGGTCCCCGCCCCCGGCGTGCCCCGGTCGCTTTCGGAGAGGTGGATATAGCGCAGATGTTCGCGCCCTGCGATGATGCCGTTGCCCGCGCCCTTCTCCTCGATGTTCATGTGATAGGTGTCGAGATGCAGGAAGATATTCGGCGCGCCCACCTTCTCGATCATCGCCACACCCTGCCAGCCGGTGTTGATCAGATGGCTTTCGTAACGGTTGACCGGCTCGATCCCCAGTTGCAGGCCCAACCTGTCGGCATAGGCGGCAACCTCGGTCAAGCCGCGCGCGATATTGTCATATTCCCCTTGCGTCGGCGGCACCCCGCTCCGCTCGCCAATCCCGCCATAGACCACACCGGAAAGCGCCTCAGCCCCCATCCCGGCGCAGCAGTCCAGCGCCGCTTTCAGGAAGACCACGCCCGCATCCGTGTCCTTCGACAACCAGCACCCCTCGGGCAGCCCCAACGACCCCACCGCGCGCAGGCCTGCTCTGTCCAGCAGCCTGCGGGTATGGGGCGCGTCGATGCGTTTGGGGTTCAGAACGGCGATTTCGACGAAGTCGAACTTGTAGCGGACCGCCTCGCCCACCGCATGTTCCGCCGCCTGCGGAGTCCAGTCCATCGTCCAGATGCTGGAATGAATGCCAAACCCTTCCATGATCCCCTCCCCGAGATATTCAGGTCAGCATAGAGCGGCCCCGCCTTCGCGCAAGCTGGGGGTTTCACACCCCCAGACCCCCGTGGGGTATTTGGACCTCGGTGAAGGGGTCAAGAGGTCAGCGCGTCTTTCAGAAGCTGCACCACGGTGGCGGGCGGCACGTCTTCCGCCACGAAGGCCTCGCCAATCCCGCGCGCAAGGATAAAGCGCAGGCGACCGTCGATGACCTTCTTGTCCTGACCCATCAGGGCAACCAAAGCCTCGGCACTTGGCAGATCGCCCGAGATGTCAGACAGATCGGTCTTCATGCCCATCGCTTTCAGGTGTGCACGGACGCGGCTGGGGGCTTCCTGCGAACACAGGCCAAGCCTTTGGCTAAGCTCGAAGGCGAGGGCGCAACCGATGGCGACGCCCTCGCCGTGCAGCAGGCGGTCGCCGAAGCCGGTGGCCTTTTCAAGCGCGTGGCAGAAGGTGTGGCCGAGGTTGAGAAGCGCGCGTTCGCCCTCCTCGGTCTCATCACGTTCGACGATGCCCGCCTTCATCTCGACCGAGCGGGTGACGGCCTTGAGGATCACCCCATGGTCGAAGCGGGCCAAAGCGGGGCCCTTGGCCTCCAGATAGTCGAAGAAATCGGCATCGCCCAGAAGCCCGTATTTCACCACCTCGCCATAGCCCGCCAGCAGGTCACGCGGCGGCAAGGTGTCCAGCACATTGATGTCGGCCAAGACCAGCGAGGGTTGGTGGAACGCCCCGATCAGGTTCTTGCCATGCACCGAATTGATGCCGGTCTTGCCGCCGACCGAAGAGTCCACCTGCGCCAGCAAGGTCGTCGGCACCTGCACGAAGCGCACCCCGCGCCGCAGGACCGCACAGGCAAAGCCCACCAGATCGCCCACCACACCGCCGCCCAAGGCCACGACGACATCGCGCCGTTCCACCTTCTGTTCCAGCAGCCATTCGACGGTGCGGGTGAACTCCGGCCAAGCTTTGGTGCTTTCGCCCGAAGGCAGCGCCATGGCCGAGGCGCTGATGCCAGCGGCCGCAAGGGATTCCAGCACGGCGGGCAGGTGTTTGGCGGCCACGGTTTCATCCGTGACGATCGCCACCTTCCTGCGGCGCAAGAGAGGCGCAATCTCGGTCGCGATCCGGCCGAGAAGCCCCTCGCCGATCCGCACCTCGTAGGAGCGTGACCCAAGGTTCACCGGCACCACATTGACCATGTCAGATCGTCTCCACCACATCGGGCCGTGTCACCAGGGCCTGCGCCACACGCTCGGCCATCGCCTCGACCGAGATATCTGCCGCTGAATCCACCGTCAGATCGGCGGAGGCATAGGCGGGCAATCTGGCGTCGTAAAGCGCTTTCAGCGTCTCGCGCGGGTTGGCGGTGCGCAACAGCGGACGCGTCGTCTTGTGGCGCACCCGCTGCCACAGCAGTTCCAGATCGGCGCGCAGCCAGACCGACACGCCGTTGGCGCGGATCAGATCTCGGTTGACGGGTGACAAAAAGGCACCACCGCCGGTGGACAAGACACAGGGCTCGCCATGCAGCAGGCGGTTCAGAACTTCGGTCTCGCGGGCGCGAAAGAACGGCTCGCCGTCGCGCTCGAAGATTTCAGCGATCGATCGGCTGGCGGCCTTGACGATTTCCTCGTCCGAATCGAGAAACGGCACGGCCAGCACGCGGGCCAAAGCCGTCCCAACGGCGGTTTTACCCGCCCCCATCATCCCCACCAACACCACGGTTTTCTTCAAGCGCAGCATGGTTACCGCCCGTTTCCCCTTCCGTAAGTGCTGCGGGCAGGATAATGCCGCCCTTGCACACAACTTTCCGTCCTGAATGGCGTGAAGTTGCAGCAAATGCCATATATAATTCGTTCAACCGGAACATGGCTCCGCAAGAGGGCGCTGGTTGGGGTGCAGGAACAGGCGATTAGAGGGCGATCCTTATGGGGCGACTGATCAAGGCGGTGCTGGTATTGGCCGTCGTTAGCTTTGTGGCGCTGGTAGGCTATGCCTATCTGGCCGACCTGACGCCGGTGACGTCAGAAGTCAAACTGCCGGTGACGCTGCATGCCGACTGAGGCTCCGTCCTGCAGGGCCGCCTTGCGCGCGGCAGTGGCCGCCGTTCTGCTGGCACTGCCCGGTCTGGCCCTGGCCGAAGAGCAGCCCCTGTCGGCGATCGACTGGCTGAGCCAGTCGTTGGTGACCCCTGCGGCGATGCCCAAGTCGGTTGAACCTCCGGTGGCGCAAGGGGTGGTGCCGGAGGGCGTCACCGTCCAGCCGCTGGGCGCTGCCACGACCGACAGTCTTGGCATCCTGCCCTCGACCGTGACCGGCCTGCCGCAGGGTTTCTGGGGCACGGCCAAGGTCGGCGACATCGCAAGCCTGCTGGCGCAGGACACCGCCGAGGACCTGCCCGCCCTGCAAAGCCTGCTGTTGACCCTCCTGCTGGCCGAGGCCGATCCGCCCGTGGGCACGCCTGCCGGGGAAAGCCTGTTCCTCGCCCGGGTCGATACGCTGATGGAGATCGGCGCGCTGGATCAGGCGCGCGCCTTGCTGGATGCTGCGGGCGCCGCCCGGTCGCCCGAGATTTTCCGGCGCTATTTCGACGTGGCCCTGCTGATCGGCGACGAGGACCGCGCCTGCGATGCGCTGAAGACCGCACCCGGTCTGGCCCCGGCCTTGCCGACCCGCATCTTCTGCCTTGCGCGCGCGGGTGATTTCGACACGGCGGAACTGACACTCGACACGTCCAAGGCGCTTGGCACGGTCAGCCCAGAAGAGGCGGCCCTGCTGAGCCGCTTCATGGACCCGGCCCTTGATGAGACGGGCATCACGCCGATCATGCCCAAACCGGTCACCCCGTTGGTCTTTCGCATTTACGAAGCCATTGGCGAGCCTTTGCCCGACACCTCGCTGCCGGTCGCCTTCACCTATGCCGATTTGTCCGATCAGGCAGGTTGGAAGGCGCAACTGGATGCGGTGGAACGCCTTGCCCGCGCAGGGTCGGTCGCCCCCAACATGATGCTGGGGCTTTACACCCAGCAAAAGCCCGCAGCCTCGGGCGGCGTTTGGGATCGGGTCTCGGCGTTTCAGGCGCTGGATGCCGCCATCACTGCCAAGAACACCAAAGCCGTCGAACGCAGCCTGCCACCCGCGTGGGCGATGATGAAAGACGCCGAGCTTGAGGTGCCTTTTGCCACGCTGTTCGATCAGCAACTGGCGGGCCTTACCCTGTCAGGCGAGGCGGCGACAGTGGCGCGGGACGTGCTGCTGTTGTCCCCAGATTATGAAAAGCTGACGCAGGGCCTGACCGCGGGCGACGCGCAGGGAAGCTTTCTCCTGGCCCTGGCCCGCGGTCAGATGACAGGCGCCACCCCGACCGATGACCTGACCCGCGCCGTCTTGACAGCCTTCACCCAGCCGGAAGTCCCGACTGACCTGCAGGCACTAATCGATCAGGGCCGTCTGGGCGAGGCGATCCTGCAAGCCATGCTGCGCCTGAAACAGGGCGAGGCCGGTGATCTTCATGCCGTGACCGAGGGCCTGTCGACCTTGCACAAGCTGGGGATGGAGGATGTCGCCCGCCGCACGGCCCTGCAACTGATCCTGCTGGACCGGCGCGGATAATGCCTGCCTCCACCACCACCGGCGACAGTCAACGCTGGATCTCCACCTTCCTGCAGGCCCATGCCGCCGAACACAACGCCGCCCTGAACACGCAAATGGCGTATGGCCGCGATCTCATCGCCTTTGCCGCCTACCTCGCGCCGAAGTCGCTGGCCGAGGCCAGCCGTGACGACGTGGAAGACTACCTTGTGCGTTGCGAAGCCGAGGGCCTGTCGCAAAGCACCCGCGCCCGCCGCCTGTCGGCCATCCGGCAGGTCTACCGCTTCGCACATGAGGAAGGCTGGCGCGCCGACAACCCGGCCCTGCAAATCGCCGGCCCCGGCGCCTCGCGCCACCTGCCCAAGACCCTGTCAGAAGGTGATGTCACGGCCCTGCTGACATCCGCCGCCGAAACCGGCCGCAGCCCGCAAGACCGCCAGCGCAATCTGCTGCTGATGGAACTGCTTTACGCCACCGGCCTGCGGGTCAGCGAACTGGTTGAACTGCCGCTGTCCAGCATGCGCGGCAATCCCCGCATGATCCTCGTCAAGGGCAAGGGCAACAAGGAACGGATGGCCCCGCTGTCCGACCCCGCCCGCATGGCGCTGGCGGCATGGATCAAGCTGCGCGACCGCCAGGAAGACGACGCCCGCAAGTCCGGCAAACCCGCCAACCGCCATCTCTTTCCCGGCCCGGGGGCCGACGGTCACCTGACGCGGCAGCAATTTCACGGACTGGTCAAGGAGATGGCGCTGAAAGCCGGTCTTGACCCCGCCCGTGTCTCACCCCATGTGCTGCGCCACGCCTTCGCCACCCATCTTCTGGCCCGTGGCGCCGATCTGCGGGTGATCCAGACGCTGCTCGGCCATGCCGACCTTTCCACCACCGAGATTTACACCCATGTTCTGGAGGACCAGCTCAGGGACTTGGTGCTGAACCACCACCCGCTGGCCAAACCGAAGACCTGAGGAACAAATGGACTGGATCTACGCCCACGCCACCATCGTACTGACCGGCCTTGCGGTGACGGGATTGCTGTTGCTGTCGGCCTTCTTCTCCGGCTCGGAAACCGCCCTCACCGCTGCATCGCGCGGGGTGCTGAAGGCGCAGGCCGACAAGGGATCGAAAGGCGCCAAGGCCGCGCTGGAGGTAACCGATGACAGCGAGCGGATGATCGGCGCTTTGCTGTTGGGCAACAACGTCGCCAACATCCTGTCGGCCTCGCTGACAACGGCGCTGTTGACCGACCTCTTCGGCGCGAACGGCGTGGCCTTGGCCACGGTGGGGGTGACGGTTCTGGTTCTGGTCTTTGCCGAGGTGCTGCCCAAGACCGTGGCCATCATCTCACCCGTCCCGGTGGCCGTGCTGGTCGGCCCGGCGATCAAGGTGCTGATCCTGCTCTTTACCCCCGTTGTCTCGACCGTGCGGGCCTTTGTCCGGCTGATCCTGCGGATCTTCGGCCTGCGCGCGGATCCCAACAGCCGCATCCTTGCGCTGCGCGAAGAAATCGCCGGGGCGATTTCGCTCGGCCATTTCGAAGGTGCCGTGGAAAAGGAAGACCGCGACCGCCTGCTCGGTGCCCTCGACCTTGCCGAACGCACCGTCGACGAAATCATGCGCCACCGGCGCGAGACCGAGATGATCGACGCCGATCTGCCCGCCGAGGAAATCGTCTCCCGCGTTTTGGCCTCCTCGCACTCGCGCCTGCCGGTCTTCCGGGGCAGCGATGAGAATATCCTCGGCGTCATCCACGCCAAGGACCTGCTGCGCGAGGTGGAGCGCCTGGACCATATCCACGACAGCCACCAGAAGGCGATGGAAAGCCTTGATATCGTGAAGGTCTCGATGAAGCCCTATTTCATACCCGACACCACGACGCTGGACGAACAGATGCGCGAATTCCTCAAACGCCGCACCCATTTCGCATTGGTCGTCGATGAATACGGCACCTTGCAGGGCCTGATCACGCTGGAAGACATCCTTGAGGAAATCGTGGGCGAAATCACCGATGAATTCGACGTCGTCGACATCAACCACATGGTCAAGAAGACCGAGGATGGCGGCTATCTGGTCGACGGCGCCATGACGATCCGCGATGTCAACCGCGCCACCGACTGGTCCTTGCCCGATGACGAGGCCAACACGGTCGCCGGTCTGGTCATCCACGAGGCGCAGATGATCCCGGCACAGGGCCAGGCCTTCAGCTTCCACGGCTTCCGGTTCGAGGTGGTGACCCGCCGCGAAAACCGGCTGACCCGGATCAAGGTCCGCAAGCTTTAACACCGCAGCACCGGACCAGCCCGCCTTCCGCAGCGGCGGCGGGCTTGGGTCAAGGGATCAGACGATCACCAGCGAACTGTCCAGCCCGGTCAGCGTGGTCAGCCCCGCCAGATGAATCTCGTTGCCGCCACCAAAGTCGAGATAGACTTCGCCGGTGCCAATGTGTGCGAACTGGGTGACCACGGCCGCTGCGGACTTGGTGCCGGACCAAAGCGAGTGCGACAGGCTCAAGTGGTCGGTCTGCGCCAGACTGAAATCAGTGATGCTGTCCCGGCCGAAGCCCACACCGAAGACAAAAGTGTCCGAGCCCAAAGCGCCACTCAACACGTCATTTCCGCTGCCGCCGGTGATCACATCATGCGCCGCGCCACCGAGGATCGTGTCATTGCCTGCGAACCCCGACATAACATCCGCGCCGGCCCCGCCAGTCAGCATATTGTTGCCGGAATTGCCGTTCAGCACATTGCCCCCGGCGTTTCCGATGGCGTTCAGGTCGCCGACCCCCAGCAGGTCGGCATTGCGGATGCCGGACACCAGCGTGATGTTGCCCGAGGTCAGGATCTTGGAGTCGTTCACCAGATCCAGCTTCACATTGCCGTGGCTCATGTCGACGACGGCCTGAAAGGTCAGCGCGCCCGAGACGCCGGTGACCACCGTGGCGACCTTGCTCCCGGTCGACACGCCATAGCCGCCTGCAGCCGCCGTCATGGCACTTGCGGCGCCAACGGTGAAGGAGACCCCGCTCTTGCCCTCGCCCATCGAGTAGAAATTGTCGGCGTTGCGGTCGGTGTAAGCCACGCCCGTCACAAAGCGCGCCGTACCCGTCATGCCGAAATCTTCCGTCAGCATGGCCGCGTTGTAATTGCGGCCCGAGGTGAAGACGCCAAGTTCCGCCCCGACACCGACCTCGCGGTAAGTCGCGCCGGTCATGTTCAGCCGGTGGCCCTCGGACAGGAAAAGGTTCTTGTGCAGCGCGTCGATGCTGCCCTCCATGGTGACGGCACCAGTGCTGGCGACATAGGCCAGATTTTCCGCCCAAGCCGAAAATATATAGCCCTGTGCTGTGATCCGCGCCCCGGGATTGAGAGTTGAGCCGCCCACCGTCTCGTCATGAGAAAACACGTCGTGATCCAGCATCCAGAGCGAATGGGCCGTGGCGGCGGCCTCCAGCTTGACATTGGGGGCCAGCACCTGCTTGGCTGCGGACGAGATCGTGCCCGCTGCGAGGCCGTCATTCAGCCCGATGCCGTAGCGCGCAGCCTCACTGGCCGGGTCAAGCCGGGCGCGATTGATCAGCTCCAGCAAGTATTGTTCGGCAGCGGAAATCGACATTTGGCACCCACAGGAATCACGGATTTCTTTGACCAGAATGTCTCCGGCAAAGGTGTCCGAAATTGGCGGTACCTGTGAAATTGCACGCTATAATTGTGTCGAATTCGTCAAGTTTTACCGAAGAGCCCGCCCAGAATCCCCCGCACAACCGCCTGACCCGTCCGGCTGCCCAATTGCCGGGCAAAACTCTTGGCAAAGGCATCCCCCAACGAGTCCGTGCGCCGGGCAGGTGCCCGTGCGGTGGGATGAACGGTGGATCCGCCACCGACCGGACCTTCATACCGGCGCGCATGTTGCAGACCGTCATCTTGCGGCTGCGGCGCATAAGAGGGTCCGTCGGTCTGCTGTGCAGGCGCTTGGGCCCTTTGATCTGCCGCCGCATCAGCCCGCGCCTTCAGCCGTTCATAGGCCGAATCGCGGTCCACCGTGGTGCCATATTTCGCGGCCATCGCCGAGCCCGTGATGATCGCGGCCCGTTGCGCTGGATCAATCGGCCCCAATTGCGTGGCCGGAGGCCGGATCAGCGTGCGCTGCACGATCCCCGGCACACCCTTGTCTTGCAGGAATGAGGTGACAGCCTCGCCGGTCCCCACTTCCTGAATCGCCGTGGCGGTCTCAAAAGCCGGGTTCGGGCGGTAGGTTTGGGCGGCCTGCGACAGGTCCTTCTGGTCCTTCGGCGTGAAGGCACGCAGGCCATGCTGCACGCGGTTGCCCAGTTGCCCAAGGATCACCTCGGGGATATCGCCCGGGTTCTGGCTGATGAAATAGACGCCAACCCCTTTGGAGCGGATCAGCCGCGCCACCTGTTCCACCTTGGATATCAACGCCTTGGGCGCATCGGTGAACAACAGATGCGCCTCGTCGAAGAAGAAGACCAGCTTTGGTTTGTCCGGATCGCCCACCTCGGGCAGGGTCTCGAACAGTTCCGACAAAAGCCAGAGCAGGAAGGTCGCGTAGAGTTGCGGCGTCAGCATCAGCTTTTCCGCTGCCAGCACATTGATCATTCCCGCGCCATTGGGATCAACCCGCATCAGGTCGGCCAGATCCAGTGCCGGCTCGCCGAACATTGCCACCGCACCCTGATTTTCCAGCACCAGCAACTGGCGCTGGATCGCCGCGATCGAGGTGCCGGAGACCAGCCCGTAGCGCTTGGAAATCTCGTCGGCATGGTCGGCGACGAAGACCAGCAGCGCCTGCAAGTCCTTCAGGTCAAGGATCGGCAGTTGTTCCTCGTCGGCCAGACGGAAGGCGACGTTCAGGACACCCTCCTGCACCTCGTTCAACTCCAGCATCCGGGCCAGCAGCAAGGGCCCCATCTCGGCCACTGTCGCGCGGATCGGGTGACCGTTCCGGCCCCAGATGTCCCAGAAGGTCACCGGATAGCTGCGGTAGACCAGATCATAATGGATCGTCGCCGACCGCTTGAGAAAGGCGTCATGCAGCTTTTGGGCGGGCGAACCCGCCACTCCCACCCCCGACAGATCACCCTTCACATCCGCCATGAACACCGGAACCCCGGCGGCCGAAAACCCCTCGGCCAGAACTTGCAGAGTGACGGTCTTGCCCGTGCCGGTGGCGCCTGCGATCAACCCATGCCGGTTGCCGTATTTCAACAGCAGGCTCTGCGCCTCGCCGTAGGCCTCGCCGCCGCCACCCACAAAAATGCTGTCCGCCATCACCGCTCTCCCCGAAAAGATCTTTGGCCAAACGTGTCTCGGCCTAACATCGCACAATACATTCTTAACCTACTTCTGCCAGTTTCATCTCATCAGGCCTGCGACCCTTGGTTGCCGCCTGATACTTCCTCCCTGTCAGACTGGCCGCGCCTTCGGGTGCGGCCTTTTTTCGACCCGTCGCAGCCCATCTTGCACCCGTGATTCCCAGTACTGTCAATTTGATCAGCGGCTGGTAAAATCCTAGTTGACGATTTTGTGAAACCGATTTAGCGTCCCCTCATCAAGTCGGCCAGTCCGACAGGGAGCAAAAAAATACAATGAGAAAGGGCCGGTCGTCGGCCCTTTTTTTTATTTTGAACAAGGACTTGTTGTTTCGCGCCGGCCGGTCGGGTGCGCAAGCTTTCGCCAGAATTCCAGCGCGCGCGATTTGAGGCCTGACGGCGCGGCCAAGGTCATGCTAAGGCACCGCCGAACCCTTTGGCGAACCCGACCCAAAGACGCCCGCTGCTGATCAAGGACACCAATATGACCCGCACTCTCACCCGTCTCGCGCTCGGCCTTGGACTGAGCCTTGCCCTTTCCGGCATCAGCCCGATGGTTATGGCCCAGACCACCACCACTGACCCGGCAGCAGCCCCGGCAACCGCCGCTGCGGCAGATCCGGCAGCGGCCGCGGGCGTGTCGTTGGGCGTGCCGGACGGTCTGCCCACCCAAGAACAGGCCGCCGTGGGCGGTGTCTATCTTGCCGCCAAATTCGACGCCTGGGAGCAGCGCTGCGTCAAGACCGCCGACGGCGCTGACCCGTGCCAGCTTTATCAACTGCTGAAGGATGCCTCGGGCAATCCCACCGCCGAAGTCAGCTTCTTTACCCTGCCCGATGGCGGCAAAGCCGTTCTGGGCGCCACCGTGCTGGTGCCGCTGGAAACGATGCTGACCGCGAACCTGCGCATTGCCGTCGATCAGGGCGTGCCGCTGATCTATCCCTATTCCTATTGCACGGTGTCGGGCTGCCTCGCCAAGACGGGCTTCACGGCCGATGATCTGGCCTCGCTGAAAAAGGGCACGGCGGCCAATGTCATCATCGTTCCGGCGGCAGCGCCCGACAAGACGGTGGTCGTGGCCATCTCACTGAAGGGCTTTTCGGCGGGCTATCAGGCGATCAAGGATGCGGCCGACAAGATCAAGAAGTGATCTGACCACCGCGTTCAGGCGACTTTGAGCGCCAGAACAGCATTGAGCCCACCAAAGGCGAAAGAGTTCGACAGGACGGCCCCGACGCGGGCCGTCTTTTTCATGGTGACCAACGGGATGGCGCAGGCGTCATCCAGCCCCAGATAGCCCGCCGTCGGCGCAATCGCCCCGGTTTGCAACGCCATCAAGCAGGCGAGCAGTTCCACCGCTCCTGCTCCGCCGATCAGATGGCCATGCAGCGACTTGGTGGAAGATACCAGCGCAGACCCTTGAAAAATATGTGCAATCGCCTGCGCCTCGCAGCGGTCGTTCGCCGCCGTGCCGGTGCCATGGGCGTTGATATAGCCAATATCCCCCGGTGCCAGCCGCGCGTCCTGCAAAGCCCGCTCCATCGCCCGCACCGCGCCCTCGATCGAAGGCTGCACCATGTCGCCCGGGTCCGACGTCATGGCGAACCCGGCAATCTCGGCCAAAGGCCTGGCCCCGCGTGCCAGCGCGCAATCACGGTCCTCCAGCACAAAGACCGCCGCCCCCTCACCCATCACCATTCCGTCGCGGCCCTTCGAGAAGGGACGGCAGGCGGTTTCCGAAAGAACCCGAAGCCCCTCCCAGGCCTTCAACCCACCAAAGCACAGCATCGCATCCGATCCGCCCGCCAACATCACCGGGGCCATTCCCGCCCGCACCATCTGGAACGCCTGCCCGATGGCATGGTTGGACGAGGAACAGGCCGAGGCGACGGTAAAGCTCGGCCCCCGCAACCCCAGATCGCGCGCCACCAGCGAGGCTGCGGCCGAGGCCATCAACCTTGGCACCGTGAACGGATGCACCCGGTTCTTGCCCATGGCAAAGACCGCCCGGTAATTGTCGTCTACCGTCTGCAACCCGCCACCCGCTGAGCCGATGATGACCCCGGCTTCGGATGTTGCATCAAGCCCTGCCTGCGCCATCGCCTGCCGGGCCGATGCCACGGCATATTGGGCGAAAGGGTCCATCCAGACCAGATCGCTTCGGTCGAATTCGCCTTTCCAACCCGTGATTTGCGCCCCGATCTTCACGGAAAGCCGGTCCAGATCAAGCAGATCCAGCCGACCGATGGCCGAACGCCCCTCGGCCATCGCGGCATAGGTTTCGGGCACGTCATGGCCCAGCGGATTCACCGTCCCCGCCCCGGTGATCACCACGCGGGCCATCAGCCCCGCACCAGGGCCTCAACCGCCGCGACGACGGCACCGATGGTCGATGTGTCAAAACTGCTGGCGCCGGGGTCCTGTGCGTTGAAGGGGATCACAATGTCGAACTCCTCTTCCAGCGCAAAGATCGACTCGACAAGGCCAAGGCTGTCGAGACCGATCTCCTCGGGCCGGGCATCCAGCCGCAGATCGGCCGGGTCGATCAACGCCTGTGCGGCGATGATCTGCAGGATACGGTCGCGAATCATGCTTCGGCCTCCGGTTCCGCCCCCAGACGCGCTTCGACCGCAGCCAACCGGGTCGAAAAGCGCGGCAGGCGGCGCATTGCCTTTTGCAATTCGATGTGTTTGTCCATTTTGATCGCCGGATAGCCCAAGACGACCCGCCCCGCCGGCGTATTGGTCATCAGCTTGGAGGCGGCCCCGGCGATCACGTCATCACCGACGAAAAGGTTGTCACCCACTCCCACCTGACCTGCCAGCACCACCCGGTCGCCAACCCGGACCGAGCCCGCCAGCCCGACCATGCCGCAGATCAGGCAATCCTCGCCAACGGTGACGTTGTGGGCAATATGGGCGAGGTTGTCGATCTTGGTGCGATTGCCGATCTGGGTCGACCGGATCGTGCCCCGGTCAATGCAGGTGTTGGCCCCCACTTCAACATCATCGCCCAGGATCACAGCGCCCAGCGAGTGGATGCGGTGCCAGCTTTGATGTCGGATTTCTCCACGCATTCCAAGCGTTGCGCGGATTTCTTCAACCCCCGACACTTCGGGCGTCACGAAGGAAAATCCGTCCGAGCCGATGACGCACCCCGGTTGCAGAATGACCCGGTCGCCGATCTGCACGCCGTGACCGATCTTCACACCTTCCAGAATCAAGGCATCCGCCCCGATCACCGCCCCAGCTCCAACAGAGACATGGGAGGCAATCCGCGCCCGTGGCCCGATCCGTGCGCCTGCGCCAATCGTCACGAAAGGCCCGATCGCCGCCCCCTCGCCGATCAGAGCCGAGGGATCGACCACCGTCATCGCATGAAGGCCCGCCGCAATCGCCGGGCCATCGTCCAGCGCCTGCGTCAAGCCCGCCATCGCCAGCCTGCCGCGCGGCGCGAAGATGGCCGCCGTCAGCCCGAGGGACTGCCAATCCGCCCCCGGCCACAACAAGGCCGCTCGGGCATGGCCCAGCCTCAGCCCATCAGCATATTTCGGGTTGGTGGCCAGCGCCAGATGCTGCGCCAAAGCTTGCGCAGGCTCTGCCGCGCCGGTGATCAAAAGCGCACCATCGCCCTCGAACGGCGCGCCGATCGCAGCGGCAATACTTGCGATGCTGTGAGCCATCAGCGCCTCCGTCTGGGGGATTCTGCGGTGAATTTCCGCCGTCTGATTAGCTTTGAACGCCCGCCAACGCCACCCCGGCGTCCTTCAACGCGGCAAAAAGCTTCGCATCGCGGCCATAGATGTCGCGGCGATAGCCGATGCGGCCCTGATCATCGGGCCAGGCGGTGAAATAGACCAGATGCACCGGGATCGGCGTTTCCAGGTTCAGCGTCGCTTCCTTGCCGCCTTTCAGATAGCTGGCAAACAGGGCCTTGGGATCATCGGTCTGACGGCTCAGCAGGAAATAGGCCAGATCGAAGGGCGAACCCACGCGGATGCAGCCATGGCTGAAGGCCCTGACTTCCTTGGCGAACAGGGACTTGGTCGGCGTGTCATGCAAATAGATGTTGTAAGGGTTGGGGAACATGAACTTGACCTTGCCAAGCGCATTGCCATCCTCGGGCGGCTGGCGAAGGGCGAAGGGGAAGTTGTCCGGCGTATAGGCGGCGAAATCCACCGTCGTGCGGTCAACGATCTGACCCGTGCGGTCCAGCAATTGCAACTGGCCCTGCGCCAAGGGGTTCTTTTGGAACTGCGGCAGATATTCCTTGACGACGATCGAGCGCGGCACCGACCATGTCGGGTTGATCACCATGAATTCCATCTTGTCGGAGAATTCCGGGCTTTGCGTGTCATGGCCGATCTTGCCGATCACGACGCGGGTGGTGAAGGTGGTCGCCCCGTCATCCACCACCTTGGCTGTGAAATCGGGCTGGTTGACCCAGATGTGCCGTGCGCCCAGATTGGCGTTGCCCATCCAGCGCAACCGTTCCATCGCGACGACGACCGACTTCAAGCGATCTTCGGCAGGCACATTCAGCGCCTCGACCGTGCCTTTGCCGGCGACGCCGTCGGGCGTGATGCCGTTGTTCAACTGGAACCGCTGTACGGCGGCCTGAAGATCAGCGTCATAGTCCAGCGTGAAGGACCGGTCGAGATAGCCAAGCGCCACAAGCCGGTCGCGCAGCGCCGTCACGGCAGGACCGGAAGCGCCAACCTTGACCTCGGCCACCGGGATCGCCGGACCATAGCCGCCCGCGCTGATCAACTCCTCCAACGCGAACTTCTCGGCCATCAACCGGGCATATTCCGGCTCGGACGGCGGAAGGCTGGCCAGATAGGCGGGAAAATCCGCGCTCTCCGCTTGCGACAGGATCACGGCCGGGTCAGGACGGGCAATCTCGCGCTTGATGCCGTCGTCGACATTGATCGGTTCCAGCGCGCCAGAGGACAGGTCGTGGGCATAGGCGATGAGCGCCACCGACATCGCCACTTCCAGACGGCCAAGGTCGCCCTCGGTCTGGGCGTTGGTGAAGCCGTCGCGCAAGGCTGCGGCGTCATAGCGCGGTACCGGCAGACCATGGTCGGCAGCGCCATCAAGGGCGGCCAGCAACGCCGTGCACCGAGCCGCGTCAGCGGGGCCGGTCCAAAGGGTTGCGTAGGCGCGGTCGCGGTAGAAGCCCGAGACAACGGCATTCTCACCGGCAGACTGTGCCAAAGCCTGCGTGAAGGCCGAAAGAAGGGTCGCGGCCGAAACGACGCCCGTCCGCATCGCTGCGCCAAAAGCCAGGGCCGAAGTCACCCCCCGCAACACGTTCCGCCTGCTTGTCACAATCGTCATTGCGAGAATTCCTTTGCCGGACGTCTGACGCGTCCGATTTGCTCTGCTGTCTTATCCAAAGTATCCGTAACTCAACGGTTTTGCAAACCTCCGCCCGGCCGGAAAATCCAGGGGCCGGGGCCACTGTCGCACTTTGATCACTTGAACTTGAGATGCAATCTAAGCGGATTGCCGCCCTTGAATTCAGCGAATTTTTGCCTATCCGACCCACCTTGCGGTCACGGGACAGAATTCCCTGTTGGGAGTAAGAAATTTCTATGGCAAGAGAATGTTGCGCTTTGGGGATGAAGCAGCAACAAAGCCGTCGTCAAGACGGTGCAGCACGGCAAACGGGACAGGCTAAATCAATGATGGATATACAGAACGCAGGGGTTTCGCGGCGCTCGTTGCTGCGCGTCTTTGCAGCAAGCATCGTGGTCGCAGCACCCAGCTTTGCCAATGCTACCGGCTTTCTGAAAGGCGCGGGCGATGTGCGACGGGTCAACATGTACTCGGGGAGGTCGGGCGAAAGCGTCAATGCGATCTACTGGGTAGATGGGAACTACATTCCGGAAGTCGTTAAGGAAATCAGTCACTTCATGCGGGATCTTCGCGAAGATTCCACCATCGCGATGAACCCGCACAACATGGATATCATCGCCGCGACCCACCACCTGCTGGACGTGAAAGAGCCCTATATGCTCCTGTCCGGGTACCGGACGCCGAAGACGAATGCCCTGTTGCGCTCCGAATCCCGCGGTGTTGCGAAAAACTCTTTGCATATCAAAGGCATGGCCGCCGATCTTCGCCTCAAGTCCCGCACGGTCAGCCAGATGTATGCTGCGGCGGTGGCCTGCGATGCCGGGGGTGTCGGCCACTATTATCGCTCCAACTTCGTACATATGGACTGTGGCCCGGTTCGCACCTGGGCAGGCTGACGCAGGTTAGCCGATGATGCGAAAGGGCACCCGAGGGTGCCCTTTTTTGTTTGTGACCCTTGGTTGCGGCCGCCCGGATTGTTTCGGGGCCGTGAACAGTCGCAAGATCACTCCTGCGTGATCGTCCCGGGTCTGCCCCGAAAGCCCTGCGCCACGACGAACTTCTCGGACGAATCAGCCCGGCTGGCCGGAGGCTTCACATTCGCCACCTTGCGGAAGGCCTTTTTCAACTGGTTCTGCATTTCCAGTTCCGCCCCGCCGGCCAGAACCTTGGCGACGAAGGTGCCGTCTTCATCCAGCACGTCAAAGGCAAACTCCAACGCCGCTTCCACCAAGGCGATGATCCGCAGGTGATCCGTCCCCTTGTGGCCCGAGGCCGAGGCCGCCATGTCGGACAAGACCACATCCGCCTTGCCGCCCAGCCAGCCCTTGACCAAGTCATCAGCACCCTCGGCCAGAAAATCCAGCTGGTGCAGTTCGCAGCCCGCAATCGGTTCGATCTCTTGCAGGTCGATGCCCAGAATGGTGCCGATCGGCTTTCCCGCCTTCTCGCCCAGCGAATTTACCCTTGGCACCGCAACCTGACACCAGCCGCCCGGCGCGCAGCCAAGATCGACGACGCGGGCCCCCGGCTTCAGAAAGCCGTACTTTTCGTCAAGCTCCATGATCTTGTAGGCGGCGCGGCCCCGGAAGCCGTCGCGCTTGGCTTTGGTCACGTAAGGGTCGTTCAACTGCCGTTCCAGCCACAACGTCGACGACAGTTTCCTGCCCTTCGCCGTCTTCACCTTGATCCGCAGATCGCGCCGTCCCCGGCCAGAATCGTTCACTTCCGTCATTCGAATGGTCCGTCCTCAAGAACGCCATCGGCGCTCATTTGTGCATAAAGAAGCCCCTCGCGCAGGCCGCGATCGGCTACGGAAAGCTGATCGGTG
>CANGHD010000029.1 GCA_947453525.1 Paracoccaceae bacterium
CGCCACCAGCATCTTGCCCTCCAGCCCGATGTCAAACACCCCGGCCCGCTCGGAAAACAAGCCCGCCAGACAGGCAAACAGCAGGGGCGTTCCCAGCCGGATCGTCGATTCCAGTATCTGCAGGAAACTCGCCAGATCCATCACTTGCCCCCCCGCAGCGCGAACAACCGTTCCAGCGGCTTCTGCACCATATACGGCAGCGCCCCGGTGAACAGGATCACCAAGGCCTGCAACACGGTTATCACCTCACGCGGAATGGTCGTCCCCATCGCAAGCTGGCTGCCGCCCTCATACAGAAAGCCAAACAATATCGAGGCCACCACAATCCCGAACGGATGGTTCCGCCCCATCAGCGCCACCGCGATCCCGATGAACCCCGCCCCCTCGACCGAGTTCAACACCAGCCGGTGCGCCGCCCCCTGCACCGCATTGACCGCCATCAGCCCCGAAATCCCACCCGACAGCAGCAGCGCATAAATCGTGATCCGCACCGGATCGATCCCGGCATACAAGGCCGCCTTCTCCTGCTTGCCAAAGGCCCGCAAGGCATAGCCCAGCCGCGTGTGCCACATCAGCGCCCAGACCCCCACGGCCAGCGCCACCGCAATCAGGAACGAGATATTCGCCGGGTTCTTGTTGGAAAACGGGATCCCCACCAGCCCCAGAATATCCCCCAGCTTCGGCAGGTTCACCACCTTGTCAAACCGGGCCGAAGCCGGGTCCATGCTGCCCAAAGGCCGCAGCATATTCACCAGCACATAGTTCATCAGCGCATAGGCGATGAAGTTGAACATCATGGTGGTGATGACGATATGGCTGCCCCGCTTGGCCTGCAGCCATGCGGGCAAAAACCCCCAAGCCGCCCCAAACGCCGCGCCCGCCACAATCGAGCCCAACAGCGCCAGCGACCAGTGCGGCCACGGCACCATCAGGCAGGCCAAGGTCACGCCAAGCCCGCCCAAAGTCGCCTGCCCCTCCCCCCCGATGTTGAACAGCGAGGCTTGAAAGGCAATCGACACTGCCAGCCCGGTGAAGATGAAGTTGGTGGCGTAAAACAGCGTATAGCCCAGCCCGTTGGTTGACCCGAACGACCCCTCCAGCATGATCCAGATCGCCTGCAGCGGACTTTGCCCGATGGCCGCGATCAGAATGCCGCAGAAGACAAAGGCGATCACCAGACAGATCAGCGGCACCAGCACCACATCGGCCCAACGCGGAAGTTTGGTCATCTTTAGGCGCCCTTGCTTTCGGTCATCCCGGCCATCAGCAGGCCCAGTTCGCGCTCGTTCGTCACGTCCGGATTACGCTCGCCCATGATCTTGCCGTCAAACATCACCAGGATCCGGTCCGACAAGCTCATGATCTCGTCAAGCTCCACAGACACCAGCAGCACCGCCTTGCCCGCATCCCGCAAAGCCACGATCTGCTTGTGAATGAACTCAATGGCGCCAATATCCACGCCCCGTGTCGGTTGCCCCACCAGCAGCAGATCCGGATTCCGCTCAATCTCCCGCGCCACGACGATCTTCTGCTGATTGCCGCCCGAGAAACTTTTGGCCGCCAAAGTCGGGATCGGCGGCCGCACGTCAAAGGTCGCCATCTTCTTCACGGTGTCGGCCTTCAGCGCGGCGTTGTCCATGAACAGCCAGTTCTGCTGATACTCCGGCGCGTTGTGATAGCCGAAGCCCACATTCTCCCAGGCGGTAAAATCCATGATCAGCCCAAGCGTCTGCCGATCCTCCGGCACATGCGCAATCCCCGCCGCCCTGCGGCTTTGCCCATTGGCCTTGTGCCCCTTCAAAGGCAGTTCGACCCCGTTCATCGTGATCCGGCCCGAGGCCGCAGCAATCCCGCCCAAAGCCTCCAGCAATTGCGACTGGCCATTCCCGGCCACGCCCGCAATCCCCAGAATCTCCCCCGCCCGGATGGCAAAGCTGACGCCCTTAAGCCGGTCCACCCCATCGGTCCGCACCGTCAGGTTTTCCACCTTCAGCACCTCGCGGCCCGGAGTGGCGGGCCGTTTCTCCACCTCCAGCAGAACCTTCCGTCCCACCATCAGTTCCGCCAAAGCTTCCGGAGACGTCTCGGCGGTCCGAACCGTATCCACCATCGTCCCACGCCGCATGACACTGACGTTGTCCGTCGTCTCCATGATCTCGCGCAGCTTGTGGGTGATCAGGATGATCGTGCGGCCCTTCTCCTTCAGCCCGGCCAGAATCCGGAACAAATGGTCCGCCTCCTCGGGCGTCAGCACGCCGGTCGGCTCATCCAGGATCAGAATCTCCGCCTGCCGGTACAGCGCCTTCAAAATCTCCACCCGCTGCTGGTGGCCGACCGACAGGTCCTCGATCACCGCATCGGGATGCACGTCCAGATCATATTCCTTGCTCAACGCCTCAAGCTCGGCACGCGCGCGCACCAGCGAGGATTGCAGCAAGGCGCCGTCTTCCGCGCCGAGAATCACATTCTCCAGCACCGTGAAATTCTGCACCAGCTTGAAATGCTGGAAGACCATGCCGATGCCGGCGCGGATGGCGCTCTGGCTGTCGGGGATGGCGGTGGGCTGGCCGTTGATGATGATCTCGCCGGCGTCGGCTTTGTAGAAACCATACAGGATGGACATCAGCGTGGACTTGCCAGCGCCGTTTTCCCCGATGATCCCGTGAATGGTCCCCCGAGGGACAGCGATGTTGATGTCGCGGTTGGCCTGCACCGGACCGAAGGACTTGGAAATGCCCCGAAGTTCAATCGCATAGGGGGCGGCAGTTGCCTGCCGCCCCCCCAAAGCCTGTGCGGCCATTAGAACGTGCCCGCCGGGCAGGTGTTGTCGGACATGTAGTCGTGCACCTTCAGGTCGCCCGACTTGATCTTGTCGGCGGCTGCGGTCACGGCGGCAGACATGTCTGCGGTCACCAGCTTGGCGTTGTTGTCGTCCATCGCCACGTCCACGCCACCGGCCTTGAGGTCCATGACATTGACGCCCGGCTTCAGGTCCGCACCCTCTTTGAAGGCTTCATAGACAGCGTTGTCGACGCGCTTGACCATCGAGGTCAGAACCTGACCCGGGTGCATGTAGTTCTGGTTGCTGTCCACGCCGATCGACAGGATGTTCATGTCGGCAGCCGCCTGCAGAACGCCCACGCCCGTACCGCCTGCGGCGGCATAGATCACGTCAGCGCCTTGGCTCTGCTGCGACTTGGCGATTTCAGCGCCCTTCACCGGGTTGTTCCAGGCCGAGGGATCGGTGCCGGTCATGTTCAGGATCACGGTCGCATCCGGTTTCACCGACTTGACGCCCTGCGCATAGCCGCAGCCAAAGCGACGGATCAGCGGAATGTCCATGCCGCCGATGAAGCCCACGGTGTTGGTCTTGGACGCCATGCCCGCCATCACGCCAGCAAGGTAGGAGCCCTGCTCTTCGGTGAAGACCACCGATTTCACGTTCGGCTGATCGACAACCATGTCGATGATCGCGAACTTGGTGTCCGGATAGTCAGGCGCCACGGTGTTCAGCACGTCACCAAAGGCAAACCCGGTCATGACGATCGGGTTGGCACCGGCTTCGGCCAACTGACGCAAAGCCTGCTCGCGCTGGGCTTCGTTCTGCATTTCCAGTTCTTTATAGGTGCCGCCGGTTTCCTTGGCCCACTTTTCCGCGCCATTGAAGGCCGCTTCGTTGAAGCTCTTGTCGTTCTTGCCGCCAAGGTCATAGATGATGGCAGGCTCTGCCAGTGCGGCCACAGCGCTCAGCGCCAAGGCGGCCGAGGCCCCCAGCAGGTGTTTCATCAGGCTCATGTCAGTCTCCCGGTTGTCAAATGCATACACCCTGTCCATGGCCTAAGGTCGTGCAGACTCAACACGGGCCAATCGCGGGCTATCGTCGCTGATTTAGGTCTGAGGAGGCCGGGGTGGTCAACAGGAATCTGACACTTGGCTGTTTCATTTTTGATCATATGATCAAGCTTTGGGCGGAGCGCAGGCGCTCTGCGGACCCGGCTGGGGGGCTTCCAGCCCCCCAGACCCCCTGGGGATATTTGGGCCGGGTGAATTGACCGCAAGGATCAGAGCGAGCGGGCCATCAAAATGGCATCCACGCTCTGAGCGGCACCCCGGTAGTACCCCTTGCGGCGGCCCGTTTGCGCAAACCCGGCTGAGGCATAGACGGAGCGCGCAGCGGCGTTGGTCTCGGCCACCTCCAGAAAGGCGCTGTCCGCGCCCCGCGCCCGGGCCTCGGCCAGAAACGCCTCGACCAGCGCCCGCCCGGTGCCTTGGCGGCGGGCCTCGGGATCGACGGCGATGGTCAACAGTTCCGCCTCGCCCGCCACCACCTTGCCCAGCAGGAATCCCGTCTCGCGGATCAGCACGAAGTTGAATGGGCTGGCACAGGTGGCTGCGATTTCGGCCTCCGACCATGGCGCGGGCAGGGTGAAGCTTGCGGCATGCAGCCGGGCCATCTGCTCCGGCGTCACGGTAGGATCACCGGCGGCGGGTCCGAGGGCGGAGCGGCATCGGCGGCGCGCAGGTAGAACGGGGCAGGGCGCACGGCCGACGCGCGCCGCGACAGAGCAATCCGAGCCATCGCCACGGTTTGCGGGAAAGCGGCTTCGGCCACATGACCGCCCACCCGCGCCGCCACTTCGGCGGCCCGATGGCCAATGCACGTGGAATCGCGCGGCAGCTCCGGCAAAGTCTCCAACGTGCAGATGTCGGCCAGACCGCCGTCGAACACCTGAGCATAAACTGCGTCGCGCCGTGCATCCAAGGTCACCAATCGTGGGCCTTGGCGCCCATAGGCCAAGGCCTCCAGCGCGGTCACTCCCACCGCCGGAACACCAAGCCCCAAAGCCAGCCCGCGCGCCGCCGCCACCGATATCCGCACGCCCGTGAAGTTTCCCGGCCCCGTACCGACCCCAAGGCAGGCCAGATCGCGCCAGCCAAGGCCGGCCTCGGCCAGCATCTCCTCCAGCATCGGCATAAGGCGCTCGGCTTGGCCAAGGTCCATCGGCTCGATCCGATGCGCCAGAACCCGGTCGCCGGACAGCAAAGCGGCGGCACACTGTGCCGCCGACGTGTCGAATGCCAAAACGATCGGATCAGGCGGCAACCGGGCGCACCTCGGTCACTTCCGGGATATAGTGGCGCAGCAGGTTCTCGATCCCCATCTTCAGCGTCAGGGTCGAAGACGGGCAACCCGCGCAAGCGCCCTTCATGTGCAGATAGACCACGCCGCGGTCAAAGCCGTGGAAGGTGATGTCGCCGCCATCCTGCGCCACTGCCGGACGCACGCGTGTGTCGAGCAATTCCTTGATCTGGTTGATGATCGCACCATCCGGACCATCGGTCGCCACATGGGCCGCCGCCTGCTCGCCCTCGATCACCGGGGCACCCGATTGGAAATGCTCCATGATGGCACCCAGGATCGCGGGCTTGATGTGCTGCCAGTCGATGCCCTCGGCCTTGGTCACGGTGATGAAGTCGAGGCCCATGAACACCCCGGTCACCCCGGTCACCGCAAAGATCCGCCGCGCGAGAGGCGACTTGGTCGCGGCCTCGGAATTCGGGAAATCGGCCGTGCCCACGTCGAGCACATCGCGGCCGGGCAGGAATTTCAGGGTCGCCGGGTTGGGCGTGGATTCGGTCTGGATGAACATGGGAAACTCCTGACTGTTCCTGTCGGATATGCGCCTTGGGGCGGATGAAGTCAAGATTGGCCGCGTCCAGCTTGGAACGATTCCAGACTCGGGCTCACCCCTCGAAATAGCCGTACATCTGCTCAAGCGCGGTCAGCGACACCAAGGGCTTGCCCGGCGCGGTCTGGGCGGGCTTTTCCGCCTCGATGGTGAAATAGGCGAGGCCGGGTACGTCAACCACGGCGGATTTGCGATGCTTCAGGTCGGACATGATGTTTCCTTTCGTCCTGTCTCCCGCGGCCGATATGCGCCCGATGCTGCACCGCAGAAAGAGCCAAAACTGCATGGCAGCCCTGTGAAATGCGCCGCAATGGACGGAAGGAAAGGTTAACGAAAAGCCCGAAAGCGTGAAGGATCAAACCCTTGCTCCAGATTGCACGCGTGCAATCTCAGGTGATGCTTTCCAGCCGCTCCTTGCTCATATCCCCCGGCACGATCGTGATCGGCACCGGCAAAGACCCCGCGGACCGGGTCAAGGCCGTCACCAGAGGCCCCGGCCCGGATTTTTCATGGCTCGCCCCCAAGACCAGGACCCCGACCTCCGGGTCCTCGCGCACCTGCGACAGAATCTCGGTCTCCGGATCGCCCTCGCGGATCACCAGTTCCGGATTGATGCCCTGCCGGTCGCGCATCCACTTGGCGAAGACCTCGAAATGCGCCTCGATCCGCTCGCGCGCCTCGGCCCGCATCAGATCGGCGACCCCCATCCAGTGCTGATATTCTTCCGGAGGGATGATCGACAGGATCTGCACCCCGCCCCCGGTCCGCGCCGCGCGCAAGGCGGCGAACCGCATCGCATTCAGGCACTCCCGCGTGTCATCCAGCACGACCAGAAACTTGCGCATGATGGATCTCCTTCCCGGCCCTTATCGCTCCAAGTTCTGCTCTTAGACAAGCCTCGCCTTGCATCCCTTTCATCCGGGTCCAAATATCCCACGGGGGCGCGGGGGTGTGAAACCCCCGCTGCGCTCTCACAGCCGCGTCGTCGCCGCCCAGTCCATGTACAGCGCCCGCGCCCGTTCCGTCATCGGGCGCTGCGGGTAGAGGGTCCCGTCGAACTCCGCCACCGCCGTCACCTTGGCGAAATTGCCCGACAGGAAGATCTCGTCGGCCTTCTGGGCGTCGTCAAAGGTCAAGACGGTTTCCACCACCTCGACCCCATCGGCGCGCAGGTTGGCGATGTGGCGGGCGCGGGTGATGCCCGACAGGAAAGTGCCGTTGGCGACCGGCGTGAAGACCACGCCATCCTTGACCACGAACACATTCGCCGTGGCACTTTCCGCGAGGTTGCCCAAGGCATCCGCGACCAGCGCATTGCCAAATCCCTTCGACTTGGCCTCGGCCAGCATCCGGGCGTTGTTGGGGTAAAGACAGCCCGCCTTGGCGTTGCAGACATTGTCCTCCAGCACCGGGCGGCGAAACCGGGTCCGGGTCAGGGTGGTGGCAAAGGCGGGATGCGGCATGGCGCATTCCTCCAGCGCAATCGCAAAGCCCGTCGCCCCCGGCTCAGGCGAGACGCCCAGATCAGACCCATGCAGCGCCCAGTACATCGGCCGGATATAGACCGCGCGGCCCGGCGCGAAGTCCGACAACCCCTCGCGGATGATGGCCACCATATCCTCGGTGGCACAGGTGGGCGTGATCATCAGCGCCTCGGCCGAGCGGTTGAGGCGCGCGCAGTGCTTGTCGAGATCCGGCACCAGCCCGTCAAACCGCCGCGCCCCGTCGAAGACGGACGAGCCCTGCCAGATGCCGTGATCGCTGGCCTTCATGACCGCCACATCCGCATCATGCCAGCGCCCCTCCCAAAAGGTTCGTACATCGCCGGCTTTCGTGGTGATCGTCATGGTGTTCCTCCGTGTTTTGCGCAGATAAGCAGGGCCGGCCGCCAAGGGGAAGCACCCCCGCCGCACAAACAGCGGAACACCGCCACACGGCCTTCAAAAATCCGCCGAGCCGGTGCACGAAAAAAAACGCCCCTGACCGGGGCTGGTCGAGGGGCGAAGCCCGGGGTTGTCAAAGCCCAGCTGCGGGGACAGTCGCGGGCATCCGGGGAGAGAGGCAATCTGCCTTCCGCCATTGACTTTGCCGCCGGTTTGATTCAATTCCGTGACGTCTTTCGAATAAGCTGGGGAAAACTACCCCCGCCGCGCGACATTGCCGAGCGGGCGTTTCAAATCGTCCCACCGAACCGCCAGCCAAACCGAATGAATCAGCGGAAACCTCAAAGCGCCAAATACCGTCGACAAAACGCCTCCACCGGTCCAGACTTGCCAGCATTGACCGGCGCTCCTGCCGTCTTGCAAGGCCCCAAGCCATGACGCAGTCCCTCACCCTCCGCCCCGCCGTGCCTGCCGATGCGTCTGACCTCGCCGTCTTGTTTGATGCGGCAAATCGCGGCTTCCCGGTCTGGTTCTGGAGCAAAAGTGCAGTCCCCGGCCAATCGGTGCTGGAGGTCGGGCGCGCGCGCATCCGCGCCAATGTCGAGGCTGACAGCCACTACAAGAACTGGCACGTCGCGGCGCAAGACGGTGAAACCCTCGGCGCGGTGCTTTGCAAAATGCTGGAGGTGGCCTACGACGCGGCAGACGTCTCGGACGCCTCGTCGGTCTTCCGACCCTTCGTCGAACTGGAACGTCAGGCGCAGGGTGCGTGGTATGTCTACGCACTCGGTGTCTTTGGCGAGCATCGGGGCCGTGGCATCGGCACAGAGCTGATGCACAAGGCCGAAGCCCTCGCCCGCGCGACGGGTGTCGCCCGGATGTGCCTCCTGGTCGAAAGCTTCAACCCCCGGGCCTTCGCCTTTTACCGTCGCCTTGGCTTTGCGGAAGTGGACCGTCGCCCCTTCGTTCCCTTCGAAGACAGCACCGATGCAGGCGACTGGATCCTGTTGGCCAAGGACCTGACGCCTTCGTAGGGTGGGGTTGTAACCCCACCCAACCTGTCACAGTCTTGCGCCGAACAGAGCCGGGTCACGCCTGACTTTATCGTAAACGCGCGCTTAACCCAGCGGCCCGCATGTCGGTACAGATGCCATACGGATGCCATACGCAAACCCGACGCAAACCCGACGGCGTTTTGCCTCAGAACGGCTTCGACCGGATCATCCCGATGATGTCATAGACCTGCTCCAGAACCGGCCGCGCCAGGGCATCGGCGCGGACAGCGCCCTCACCCAGAATCCGGTCGATCTCGGCAGGGTCCTTCATCAGCCGGTTCATTTCCGTCGTGATCGGCTCCAGCTTGGCCACCGCAAGATCGGCCAAAGCCGGCTTGAAGGTGCCGAACTGCGCCCCCGCATAGTCGCGGATCACCTGCGCTGGTGTGTGACCCGCCAAGGCGGCATAGATGTTGACCAGATTCTTCGCCTCGGGCCGGTCCTTCAGCCCATCGACATGATCGGGCAACGGGTCCATGTCCGTCTTGGCCTTGCGGATCTTCTTGCCGATCGTATCCGCATCATCGGTCAGATTGATCCGGCTCTGATCCGAGGGGTCTGATTTCGACATCTTGTTGGTGCCGTCCCGCAAGGACATAACTCTGGTAGCCGCGCCCTCGATCACCGGTTCGACGACGGGGAAGAAATCCACCTTGTAGTCGTTGTTGAACTTGATCGCGATGTCGCGGCACAGTTCCAGATGCTGCTTCTGATCCTCGCCCACCGGCACATGCGTCGCCTTGTAGGCCAGAATGTCGGCGGCCATCAGCGAGGGATAAGCGAACAGGCCCAGCGAGACATTCTCGGAGTTCTTGCCCGCCTTGTCCTTGAACTGCGTCATCCGGCTCATCCAGCCCATGCGAGCTATGCAGTTGAAAATCCAGCCCAATTCCACATGCGCCGTGACCTGCGACTGGTTGAACAGGATTGACCGCTTGGGATCAATTCCCGCCGCGATGAAGCCTGCCGCAGCCTCCCGCGTCTGATGGCGCAGCTTCACAGGGTCCTGCCAGACCGTGATCGCATGCATGTCGACCAGACAGTAAACCGTCTCGATTCCCTCATCCTGCTTTTCCACGAAGCGCTTCAGCGCCCCAAGATAATTGCCAAGCGTCAACCCGCCCGAGGGCTGGATGCCCGAGAAAATCCGGGTCGGAAAGGGGGCGGGCGACGTCTGAGGCGTTTGGACCGGCTCGGACATGGGGTTCTCCATCTGGATAAATGTACCGCTTCGCCTTATCTGCCTGTGCAACGGGCGTCAATCAAAGCCCCAGATGCGAGGCACCATGCAGGACCACACCCAACCGCCGATCAACCCCTTGCCCGCCGTCACCTGGGCGCTGTCCCTGCCGATGATCGCGATGGAACTGGTCGTCAACGCCGGGGCCAACGGGATCGCCGGCGGGCCGAACGGCATTGGTTGGCGCAGCCAAGCCATCCAAGACTTCGCCTTCTCGCCCGAATACCTGCGCCAGATGCTGACTTTCCAGCAATATCCGATAGATGGCCTGTACCGCCCCTTCACCTATCCCTTCGTGCACACCGATCTGACCCAAGCGGTTTTCGTCATCGTGATCCTGCTGGCCCTGTCGAAATTCGTGGGCGAGGTCTTCAAATGGTGGGCCGTGCTGGCGGTCTTCCTCGCCTCCTCCCTCGTGGCCGCGCTGGCCTATACCGCCATTCCCTACACCCAAGCCCCTCTGATCGGCGGCTATCCTGCGGTCTACGGCCTGATCGGGGCCTTCACCTATGTCCAATGGCTGCGCGCCTCGGCCAAGGGCTCGGGGCAGTTGCGAGCCTTCCAGTTGATCGGCTTCCTTCTGGGCTTTCGCATTGTCTTTGGCGTCTTTTCCCTTGTCGCATATGGGTTTAACCAAGGCATCGGCTGGGATTGGACGGCGGAGCTGGCCGGCTTTGTCACAGGGTTCCTGATGTCTTTCGCCGTCAGTCCCGGCGGGTGGAGCCGGGTTCTGGCGCGTCTTCGGCAGCGGTGACGTCAGCGATCCGGTCAAACCCGTTGAAAGGAATCACCATCAATGGCAGCCTGATGCCCATCATTTCAGGAGCCAGTCATGTTGAAACTTGTCCTTGCCGTCGTCATTTGCGCGGTTGCCTCCCCCGGTCTTGCCCAAACTGTCTTCTGCCTTGACCGGCAGTCTGGCCAGGTTGACCAAGCGGCCTCGCAGGCCTTTGCCGACATGCAAGACCGGATGGACCCGCAACTGGCGCAGGCCATGTCGGGCACCTGGTATTCCGAGACATCCTCGCCGCAAACCGGACAAGTCTCACGCTTGCAGATCAGCTACGGGGCCAATGGCAACCTGACCTATCAGAATCAGGTCTGTGATTCTTCAGGGGCTTGCAACAATTACCAAGGGCAGGGGGCCTGGGCTGCCATGCAGACCGGCAATGGCGCCTTCACCGGAATCTCGATGATCTCGGATCAGGGACGCAATCAGGAGTGCACCGGGTTTTCGGGGCAGTTTCTCGATCAGAACACCATACAGTCCGGCGCGGGCGGCATCCTCCGACGCGTGCAGTAGGCGCTAGTCGAGACTGACATTAGGCGCCGCACGGCCCCTGCGCAGGGCCGCGAAATCCGAAAGACGAAACGCCCCCAATGCGGCGCCGCTGCCGAAATAGGTCACGATTCCAAGGCCGCACAACGCCAGCAGCGCCAGATAGCGCCAAAGATGCAGGTGCAGCCAAGGCTCCATCGCCCAGGCTGCCCCCCACAGAACCAAGCCCATCAGGACCGAGGCGAGCACGATCCGGGGCAACCGCTGCTTGAACCGCGCGTCGAAATGCGCCACATCGCCCATCTTGCGCGACCCCCACCACAACTGCGCCACCATGACCCAGCCTGACAGGGTCGTGGCCCAGGCCGCCGCAGAAAACCCGATCAATGGCATCATGCCGATCGCCAGCACGGCGTTCGAGATCATCGAGGCAATCGCATAGAGGAACGGGCTGCGGCTGTCTTCGCGCGCATAAAACAGCGGCTGCAAGACCTTGTGCAGGACGAAAGCCGGCAATCCCAAGCCATAGGCCGCCAGCACCAAGGCCGTCGCTTGCGTATCTTTCGTCGTAAACGCCCCGCGCTCATAAAGCACCGAGCACAAGGGCACCGCAATTGCCACCAGCGCCACCGCAGCCGGCAGGGTCATTGCCAGGGCAAACTCCGCCCCCCGGTTCAGCGAGGCCTTGCCACCGGCCGCATCGCCCGACCGCAGACGGCGCGACAGGTCGGGCAGCAGCACCGTCCCGATAGCTATTCCCACCACGCCCAAAGGCAGTTGATACAACCGATCGGCATAGCTCAGCCAAGCGACGGCCCCATCGGTATAGGACGCCACCTGCCGCCCCACCAACATGTTGATCTGCACCACCCCGCCAGACAGCACTGCAGGCCCGGCAATCAGCGCCAGTCGCCTGAGGTCGGGCGTCCAGCGCGGCACGCCCCAGGTGAAGCTATAGCCGACGTTCCGGGCCGAGACCCATGTGAAGGCGAGCTGCGCCACCCCGGTCACCGGCACGGTCCAGGACAGGGTCTGCCCCATATCCCACCCCGCCCAGACCGCCAGCCACATGGCGGCGATGAAGACGAGGTTCATCAGAACAGGCACAAACGATGCCTCGGAAAAGTGGCCATGCGTCGTGAGGATCCCCGACAGCAAAGCCACCAGCGAGATGAACAGGATATAGCTGAACGAGATCCGGCCGAATTCCACCGCCAGATCAAAGCGTTCGCCGACAAAGCCAGAAGCCATTGCCCAGACCAGCCACGGCATCGCAATGGTGCCAATGACCGTGAAGGCCAAAAGCACCGTGACCATGCCGTTCCACGCGTCGCGGGCAAAGCCCTTGGCATCCTCGCCGCCCTCAAGCTTCTTCGCGAACATCGGCACGAAGGCCATGTTGAAGGCGCCCTCGGCGAAGAAGCGGCGGAACATGTTGGGCAAGCTGAAGGCCACCAGGAACGCCTCGGCCACCGGACCCGTGCCCAGATAGGCGGCCATCATCACGTCGCGGGCAAAGCCGGTGCCGCGCGAGACCAGCGTCCACCCTCCAACGGTGAGGATGTTTCGCACCAATGATTTCGGTTTCATACTACCCCTGCCGCCCGTTCGGCCCCTTCGGCGATGGCCTGCCTCAGCTTGCGGTCCAGACTTTCCTGCCGATGTTTCTCGTGCAGTTTCAGCCCGAACATGTCCTTGACATAAAAGGCGTCAACAACCTGAGCCCCATAAGTCGCAATGACGGCCGAGGCAATATAGATGTTGTTGGCCGCCAAAGTCCGGGTCAGATCATAGAGCAAACCGGGCCGGTCGCGGGTGTCGACCTCGATGATCGTGTAGATTTCGGAGCCCTCGTTGTCGAAGGTGACATGGGTCGGGAAGCGAAACTCACGCTCGCGCTTCTTGATCTTGTCGCGGTCGGCCAAGGCGGTGCGGGGCCGCACTTCGCCCTTCAACGTCTTGTCGATCATGCCCCGCAGACGCGGTAGTTTGGAGACCTCGTAAGGATGGCCCTCGACATCCTGAATCCAGAAAACGGCGGTCGCATAGCCGTCTTTCGAGGTATAGGTCTTGGCATCCACCACATTGGCTCCCACCAAGGCCAAAGCCCCGGCCAGCCGTGAGAATATCCCCGGATGATCGACCAGCGCAAAGCAGGCCCGGGTCGCGTCGCGCTGCGGTTCAGGGTGCAGGTTGATGCGGATCTCGTCATCCTTCAGCCCGCGCAGCAAAGTGGCGAAGGCCTCTTGCGTGTCGGTGGTCAGACCCTGCCAATAGGGATCGTAGTGGCGGCCGGTCTCTTTGGTGATCTCCGCCGCAGTCCAGTCAGTCAGCCTTGCCCGCAGGGCGGCGCGGCTTTCGTCGACCGCGCGTTCCCGGTTGAAGGTTTCAAGCCCGCCTTCCAGCGCCTCGGCGGTCAGACCGTAAAGCTGGCGCAGCAGCATGGCCTTCCAGTTATTCCATGTGCCCGGCCCCACGCCGCGAATGTCGCAGACCGTCAGAACCGTCAGCAAATCCAGCCGCTTGCGGGTTTCGACCGCCTTGGCGAAATCCCTGACCGTGCGCGGGTCACCGACATCGCGCTTCTGTGCCATGTCCGACATCAGCAGATGATAGCGCACCAGCCATTCGACCGTTTCCGTCTCCTCTGCCGTCAGCCCCAACTGCGGACAAATCCGCCGCGCCAGTTGCGCACCGATGATCGAGTGATCCTCGGGCCGCCCCTTGCCGATGTCGTGCAGCAGCAGGGCCACATAGACCACCCGCCTATTCACTCCGGCTTTCAGGATGCCAGAGGCGACCGGCAGTTCTTCGACCAGTTCCCCGCGCTCGATCTGGGCAAGGCAACTGACGCACTGGATGATATGCTCGTCCACCGTGTAGTGATGGTAAACGTTGAACTGCATCATCGCGACGATGTTTTCGAACTCGGGGATAAAGGCCGACAGAACCCCCAACTCGTTCATCCGCCGCAGGGCACGTTCGGGATTGCCGTGATCCAGCAGCAGGCTCAGGAAGACCTTCGCCGCCTCAGGGTTTTCGCGCATCGGCTCGTCGATCAAGGAGAGATGCGAGGCGACCAGCCGCATGATGTTCGGGTGCATCCGATAGCCGGTGCGCAACGCCTCCTCGAAGATGCGCAGGATGTTCAGCGGGTCCGCGAAGAACTTGACCGGATCGGCCAAGTCGAGCCGTCCTTGCAACAGCTTGAAGCCGGGATTCAGCTTGCGGTTTTTCAGAAACCCCAGCAGGCGGGCTTCCGGCTTGGCATGGCGGGCTTCCAACTCGGTCAGGAAGACCCGCGTCAACTCGCCGACACGGGTGGCGTGGCGGAAGTAGTCCTGCATGAAATGTTCGACCGCCCGCCGCCCGCCCGCATCGCGGTAGTTCATCCGCTCGGCCACCTCGACCTGCAGGTCGAAGGTCAGCTGGTCGGTGGCGCGTTTGGTGATGTAGTGCATGTGGCAGCGGGCGGCCCAGAGGAAGTTCTCGGCCCGGCGGAAGATGGCGAATTCTTCCGCTGTCAACAGGCCCGCGCCCACCAGCCCCTCGGCCGAGGGCACGCGGTGCAGATACTTGCCGATCCAGTACAGGGTCTGCAGGTCGCGCAGCCCGCCCTTTGCCTCTTTCACATTGGGTTCAAGCACATAACGCTGCCCGCCCTGCCGCCTGTGCCGCAGGGCGCGTTCGGCAAGCTTGGCCTCGATGAACTCGCGCCCGGTGTTGCGGAACAGGTCGGACCAGAGCTTGTCATCCAGTTCTACCGCCAAGGCCACATCGCCGGTGATGTGGCGGTGTTCCAGCAAAGCGGTGCGGATGGTGATATCGTCGCGCCCGAGACGGAGGCAGTCCTTCACCGTGCGGCTGGAATGGCCGACCTTCAGCTTCAGGTCCCACAGGATATACAGCAATGTCTCGATCACGCTTTCGGCGTGGGCTGTGATCTTCCAAGGATACAGGAACAACAGGTCGACATCGGAATGTGGCGCCATCTCGGATCGGCCAAAGCCGCCGACCGCCACGACCGACAAGCGTTCGGCATCGCTGACGATCTGCAAGGGATGCAGGATTTGCGCGGCCTCAAATGCCAGTTGCACCAGGCCGTCCGTCATCCGCGCCTGGCTGCGGGTCAGGGGCAGGGCGTTGCGCGGATCGGCGGCATAGGCCGCTTCCAGCCGAGCGTTGGCGGTGGACCTCGCCTCGGCCAGAATGGCGCCTACGGCAGTGCGGGCGGTCCGGACGTCCGCCCGCTTTCCCTGACAGGCCGCGGCCACAAATCCGCGCAGCGATGCAAGGTCCAGCACAGCCTCGGCAGGCAACAGCAGGGGTTCAACCCGCGTTGAGCCTGTGAGAGGCAGGCCGGACCGTGCTATACTCACCTCAGAACCCGGCCCCACCGAAGGCGCGCGGGGCGGGATCAACGATGGTGACCTGCTGGTTGACGATCTGGGCAACAGCAAGGCCACGCTGGTTCACCCCCGACGGCAGGAAGCGGAAGATCCCGTTCACGCCGACAAAGCCCGCACCCTGTGTCAGGCCATTGGCCGTCAAGGCTTGGGGTCCGCCTTGCTGGATCAAGGCCCCGATGGCCGCGATCCCGTCATAGGCCAGCCCTGCCGTCGCATGCGGGACAGCGCCATTGGCCGCCTGATAGCGGCTCAGGAACTGCTGCGCGAGGCTCGGATCGGGCAGTGCGAACCAGCCACCCTGCACCCCCGGTTGCGTCAGGTTCGCCGTCGGAATGTCCCACCGGGTCAGGCCGATGTATTGCGTGGCCACCGGATTGACCCCGTTCTCCATCAACAACTGCGTCAGCAAAGGCAGCGCACCACCGGTATCCGCCGTGAAGAACACGGCCTGCGCGCTCGACGATTTGGCCGAGGCTGCAATGGAACTGACCGCCTGAACGATGCCGTTCTGGCTGAATTCATAGGTGCCAACCGCCGCCACGGCGCCGCCTGCGGCCTCAATGGCCGTCTGGATCGCGGCTCTGCCCGCTTCGCCAGCCGCGTTCTGGTCCGAAATGACCATGATCCGCGACAGACCCTTTGAGACCGCATAAGAGGCCAAGCGCCCCGCCGTGCTGTCAAATGTCTGGCCAAGGATGAAGACATTGCCCCCCGCGATCGCCGGGTTGTTCGAGAAGGTCAGCACATCCACCCCGCGCCCGGCCACGGCGGCACCGGCCTTGTTGGCCTCCAGCGCATAGAAGGGGCCAAGGATGATCTTGGCACCTTCGTCCACCGCCTTGGTGGCCATGGCGGCGGCCGTGTTCGGGTCGGCGGCGGTCTGATAAACCCGCAGGTCAATCCGTACCCCGGCCAGATCGGCGATCGCCATGCGCGCCGCGTTTTCCAGCCCCGTGGCGATCAGATCATCACTCGCTTGACCCGAACCTGCCGGCACCAGAAGCGCCACTGCGACCGGCGCGCTATTGTAGCCTCCGGCAGGGTCAGACGGCGCAGTGCCGCTCTCACAGGCTGAAAGAAGGGCAAGGCCAGCAAGCGCTGCGGCAATGCGAAGAACGGCAAACCTTGTAAGGGACAGAAAAGCGACCATGGATAGCTCCTGACATTCGGCGCGGGCAAAAAGATCGGCGGACGACTGCCCACGAAACCCCCTCGCCCCTTGACGTGAGGCAGAGTAAGCGGAACCACGGATGATGTAAACTTGAGCCGGGGGCCAGAACGCCGATCATGAGCACTTGGACGCCAAACCCCGCCAGCATCCCGCCGGGCTTGCATTTCGTGGCAACCCCGATCGGGGCCGCGCGTGACATCACGCTGAAAGCGCTCGACATCCTTGCCGGGGCAGACGTGCTGGCGGCGGAAGACACGCGCACCCTGCGTCATCTGATGGAAATCCACGGCGTGCCGCTCAATGGTCGCCCCGTGCTGGCCTACCATGACCACAACGGCGACCAGATGCGCCCCCGCCTGATCGCGGCTCTGAAAGCCGGCAAATCCGTCGCCTATGCGTCGGAAGCCGGCACGCCGCTGGTGGCCGACCCCGGCTATCAATTGGCGCGCTCTGCCATCGACGAGGGACTGACCGTGCTGGCGGCTCCCGGCCCTTCCGCCGTGCTCTGTGCCTTGAGCGTCTCGGGGCTGCCCACCGACCGGTTTTTCTTCGCCGGTTTCCTTCCGCCGAAAAGTGCTGCCCGCAAGTCCGTCCTTCGGGAATTGGCTCAGGTGCCGGCTTCACTGATTTTTTACGAGTCCCCGCGCAGAATAGAAGCCTGCCTGCGTGACATGATCGACTCACTTGGGGCAGGACGACAGGCGGCCCTCTGCCGTGAACTGACCAAACGATTTGAAGAGGTCACGCGAGGCACCTTGGCTGAATTGGCCGAAAGTGTCGCGGGCCGTGACATCAAGGGTGAAATCGTGCTGGTGGTCGACCGCGCCGTGCCGGTCATCGCCGATGCGGCAACTGTGGAGGAGGCATTGCGACACGCATTGAAGACGCAATCCAGCAAAGACGCTTCGGCGCAGGTGGCGGAGGCCTTCGGCCTGCCCCGTCGCGAAGTCTACCAACTCGCTCTGTCACTGGAGGGGCGGGAATGACGGCGGGTGTGTCATCCGCTTCTGCCCTGCGCGAATCGCGCGGACGGACGTCATTTCTCGCGGGAATCGCAGCGGAAGATCAGGTTTCCCAGCTTTATGACAGGTCCGGTCGTCCGGTGATTGCACGCCGTTGGCGCGGCAGCATCGGGGAGATTGATCTGATTGCCCGGGAAGGCGATGTGGTCGTCTTTATCGAAGTCAAGAAAAGTGCCACCCACGCGCAGGCGGCCGAACATCTGACCTATCGTCAGCAACAGCGCATCATGGCGACGGCCTCGGAGTTTGTCGGCGGCGAACCCAAGGGCCAGATGACGGATATGCGGTTTGACGTGGCCTTGGTGGATGCCATGGGCCGCATTGAAATCATCGAGAATGCTCTGGCGGCCTGAACCCGCAGCCTGATCAATTGCATCTGCCGCGTGGCTGCGGCATCAAGGGGCTCAGATCGAGGAGAAGATCATGGCCCTGAAAATTGCTTTGCAGATGGACCCCATCGGGTCCGTGAACATAAACGGAGACAGCACTTTCCGTATTGCGCTGGAAGCGCAGGCACGTGGGCACGCGTTGTTCTTCTACACCCCGGATCGTCTTGCCTTCGTCGAAGGCAGGGTCTTGGCGCGGGGCTTCCCGATCGAACTGCGGCGCGAGATGGGAAACCATGTCAGTTACGGCCCCGAGACTGAAGTGGATCTCGCCGATCAGGATGTCGTCTGGCTGCGGCAGGACCCGCCATTTGACATGGGCTATATCACCACGACGCATCTTCTTGATCTGATCCATCCCAGGACGCTGGTGGTCAACGATCCCTTCTGGGTGCGCAACTGCCCCGAAAAGCTGCTTGTCCTGCAATTTCCCGACCTGACGCCGCCCACCGCCATCGCCCGCGACCTCACCACGATCCGTGCCTTCAAGGCCCGCCACGGCGACATCATCCTCAAGCCCCTTTACGGCAACGGCGGCGCCGGCGTGTTCCGGCTTGACCCGAACGACCGTAACCTCTCCAGCCTGTTCGAACTCTTCACCTCGATGAGCCGCGAGCCTCTCATCGTCCAGAAATTCCTCCCCGACGTGGCCAAGGGCGACAAGCGGATCATCCTCGTCGACGGCGAGCCTGTGGGGGCGATCAACCGCGTCCCCCAACCCGGTGAGACCCGGTCGAACATGCATGCCGGTGGCCGCCCGGAAAAGATCGGCCTGACCGCCCGCGATCTGGAAATCTGCGCCGCGATCGGCCCGACCTTGCGCGAAAAGGGTCAGGTCTTCGTCGGCATCGACGTGATCGGCGACTGGCTGACCGAGATCAACGTGACCTCGCCCACCGGCATCCAGGAGCTTGACCGGTTCGACGGCATCAATGTCTCCGCCCGGATCTGGGAGGTCATCGAGGCCAAGGTTGCCGCAGCCAAGTGAGCGAGGGCTCGGCGCGGTATCTGGGCCGCGCTGACCATGCCTCTCCCAGCTTTAGGTCGACGCCGGGACCCCTGCCCGAGGCCTGCGGTTCAACTCTTGCCCACCGTCAACCGATAGCTGATCGCCTCCGCCACATGCGGGCGCTTCAGATCACGGTCGCCCGCCAGATCGGCGATCGTGCGGGCTACCCGCAGCACCCGGTGATAGCCCCGCGCCGAAAGCCCGAACCGCTCGGCCGCCTTGGCCAGCAGCGCGCGGCTTTCCGCATCGGGCGCCGCGATCTCCTCCAGCAGCGCCCCCTCTGCCTCCGAGTTCACCCGCACCTCGGGATGATCCTCGAAGCGCTGGGCCTGCACGGCGCGGGCCTTGGCCACCCGCGCCGCGACCGTGGCCGATGTGTCGCCGGACGCCGGCAAATCCAGATCGGTATAGGCCACCGGAGGCACCTCGACCCGCAGATCGAAGCGGTCCATCAGCGGTCCCGAAATGCGTCCCAGATAATCATCCCCGCACTGTGGTACCCGGGCGCAGGCACGGGCCGGATCGGTCATGTAACCGCATTTGCAGGGGTTGGCGGCGGCGATCAGCAGGAACCGGCAAGGATAGCGGATATGCGCATTGGCCCGCGCCACCACAATGTCCCCCGTCTCAATCGGCTGGCGCAGGGTTTCCAGCACCGCACGCGGGAATTCCGGAAACTCGTCCATGAACAGCACGCCATTGTGCGCCAGACTGATTTCCCCCGGCTTGGCCCCCTTTCCGCCGCCGACGATGGCCGCCATCGAGGCGGTATGATGCGGCTCGCGAAACGGCCTTGCCCGGTTGATGCCGCCCTCTGACAAAAGTCCCGCCAGCGAATGCACCATCGAGGTCTCCAGCGCCTCGACCGGCGCCAAGGGTGGCAGGATCCCAGGCATCCGCGCCGCCAGCATCGACTTGCCAGAGCCCGGAGACCCCACCATGAGCATGTGATGCCGTCCCGCCGCCGCAATCTCCAGCGCCCGCTTGGCACGCTCCTGACCCTTCACATCCCGCAGATCGCGTCCGACGGGCGCGGCCAGAACCTCTCCGGCCTCGGCCACAGGCAAAGCCTTGCGTCCGGTGAAATGCGCCACGACCTCTGCCAGCGACGCCGCGCCCAGCACTTCAGTCGCGCCGACCCAGGCCGCCTCGGCCCCGCAGGCGCGCGGACACATCAGCGCCTTGCCCTCAGCCGCCGCCGCCACCGCCGCAGGCAGTGCGCCCAGTACCGGCATCAACCGCCCGTCCAGCGACAGTTCCCCCAGCGCCACGATCCCTTCGACCTCATCCCGCGGAATGATCTCCAGCGCTGCCAGCACCGCCAAGGCGATTGGCAGATCGAAATGCGAGCCCTCTTTCGGCAAGTCGGCCGGCGAGAGGTTCACCATGATCCGCTTGGACGGCAGCGCAATCGCCATCGCATTCAGCGCCGCCTTGACCCGCTCGCGCGCCTCCGACACCGCCTTGTCCGGCAGGCCCACCAGGCCAAAATACGGCATCCCCGGCGCCACGGCGCATTGCACCTCAACCACCCGCGCCTCGACCCCCTCAAAGGCCACCGTAAAGGCCCGCGCCACCATCTTCCGCCTCCGATTGCCCAAGTTAACGGTTAGCGGATCAATGGTTTACGAATGGTAAATGTGCCCCCTTCATTCAGGCACAAATATCCCACGGGGGTGCGGGGGTGTGAAACCCCCGCCTCTTGCGGCGGGTCAGGTGCTAAGATGCCTCCGCCCGTGCCAAAATGCTTCCGTCCAACAAGGCCATGAACTTCGGCCAGGCTTCTGGGTCAGCCACGGTCTTGTCGCGGCAAAAGGCGTTGCAGAAGCCATACCGTTTGCCAGCCAGTTCCAAAACTTGGGTGACCGGTTTGCCAGAATAAGGGCAGGCGGCATTCACAGCCTCAATGCCGTCAACCGCCACGGCCGCCAAAGGCTTGGGCCCGGGCCAGTCGCGGCGGGCATAGCCGCGGCGGTAGAAGTCCTGATCTGTGCCGTCGACCATCCCCATCGCCCGCCACTGGCGGAACGAGGGATGCGCCAGATGCGCCTGCACATACTCCATCGCCTCTGGCGAGACCGGCAGGTTGTAGGTCGCGATCCGTGTTGCCACCGGCGCGTAGAACGCGTCCGCCGCCGAATAGGCCCCGGCCAGCCACGGCCCTCCGGTCTGCTCTTTTGCCCAAGCCCACAGCGTCTCAAGCCGCTTGAGATCGGCCAGAACGGCCTCGGGCGGGGCGCAGTCTTCATAGGACACCCGCAGGTTCATCGGGCAATGGCTGCGCAAGGCGACAAAGCCCGCGTGCATTTCCGCTGCCAGCACCCGCGCCAGGGCTCGCGCCTTCGGATCTGTCGACCAAATCCCCGCCTCTGGATGACGGCTGGCCAGTTCTTCGGCAATCGCAATGGTCTCCGGCACCACAACCCCGTCGGGGGTGCGCATCGTCGGTGCGGTACGTCCGGGGAAATAGTCGCGCAGCATCAGGTCGAGTTCGTCGGTGTAAAGCCGGGCGGAGTGGGTTTTCACCGCAATCCCGAAAGCATCGAACAAAAGCCAGCCGCGCAGCGACCAACTGGAATAGGCGCGGTCTCCGATCACTAGATCATAGGTCATCATCAGTCCCCTTTGGCCCAAGGCTAAAGAAGCCCGATGCCAAAGGAAAACGTTGATTTGTGGCGGGACTTATCACAAACCCTGATGGAAACCTTCAGGCAAAGTCCCTTTCAGCACCATCGGCAGCCCGGCCATCACCCCCATGACCAGCCCCGCCTGCGCGGCCATCTGCTGGTTCAGCCGCCCCTGATGATTGCGAAACGCCCGTGCCAGGGCATTGTCCGGCACGATGCCCCAGCCCACCTCATTGGATACCACCACCACCGGAGCCAGGCAGCCCAGCAATGCCGCCAGTAGTCCGGCACATTCCGCCTCAACATCTGCTTCGGCCAGCAGCACATTTGTCAGCCACAGCGTGGCGCAATCCAGCAGCACGACATCTTGGGCAGGCACCGCCGCCAGCACCGAAACCACATCCCTTGGCGCCTCATGCGTCACCCAATCCGCCCCCCGGTCGGACTGATGGGCGGCAATCTTGGCCCGCATCTCGTCGTCCCAAGCCTGCGCGGTGGCGATATAATGCCGCGCCCTCCTGGTGCCCGACACAAGCCGCTCGGCCAACCGGGACTTGCCCGACCGCGCCCCGCCAACCACAAGGCTAAGCCCCGGCAAATTCCATGTCTCATGTGATCCAATCATGATTTTGCTGCGTATCAAACCTAAAGGCCGCGAGCAAATGCGGAGACGACGGGAACAAGCTCACAAGGTGGAAATAGTATCATGGCGTTTGACCAATTCGCTGACCCAAGGCTGACGGCCAAGGCGCGGTCTGCTGCCCTTCTGGATGCCGAACAGGAGGCCCAGCTGGCGCGTGCCTGGCGCAACACCGGTGACAAGGCCGCCCTCGACAAGTTGATCACCGCCTATATGCGGTTGGCCCTCTCGATGGCGGCCAAGTTCCGCCGCTACGGCGCGGCGATGCCCGATCTGACGCAGGAAGCCGCGATGGGTCTGATGAAGGCCGCCGAGAAGTTCGACCCGGACCGTGGCGTGCGCTTCTCGACCTATGCGATGTTCTGGATCAAGGCGCAGTTGCAAGACTATGTGATGCGCAACTGGTCGATGGTGCGCACCGGCTCCACCACCTCGCAGAAGTCGCTGTTCTTCAACCTGCGCCGGGTCGAGGCGCGTCTGTCGCGCGAAGCCGCTGCGCGTGGCGAGCCACTGGAGGGCATGGCCCTGCGCGCTGCCGTCGCCGTCGAACTGGGCGTACCGCTGCATGATGTGGCGATGATGGAGGGGCGGCTGGCCGGCTCCGACGCCTCGCTGAACGCCACTCAGGCCGCCGACGAGGATGGCCGCGAGTGGATCGACGTGCTGGAAGATGACAGCACCCAGGCCGCCGACCTCTTCGCCGCCAGCCATGACCGCAGCGTGTTGCGTGACCACCTGACCCAGGCCCTGCAAAGCCTGTCGCCCCGCGAACGGATGATCGTGCGCGAGCGGCAGTTGGTCGAGGCTCCGCGCACGCTGGAATCCCTCGGTGCCGAGCTGAACCTGTCGAAAGAGCGTATCCGCCAGCTTGAGGCCGCCGCTTTCGCCAAGCTGCGCCGGTCGCTGGAAGAGCGCGGAGCGGGTCCGGCCGCTTTCCTGCGCTGAACCGCTCTGGCGATGGGGCTTGAGGTCACGCGCCGCGCCGCATACCTTGACCGCCATGATAGGGGGTCCCATGCTGCCTGGCCGTCGCGTTCTTCTGATCATCGGCGGCGGCATCGCGGCCTACAAGTCCCTGCTGCTGATCCGGCTTCTGCGCGGGGCAGGCGCTGCCGTGACACCGGTCTTGACCTCGGCTGCCGAACATTTCGTCACAGCCTTGTCCGTGTCGGCCCTTGCCAATGAAAAGGTCCACACCGCCCTGTTCGACCTGACGGCAGAGGCCGAGATGGGCCATATCGAACTGTCCCGCTCGGCTGACCTGATCGTTGTGGCCCCCGCCACCGCCGACCTGATGGCCAAGATGGCCACAGGCCGCGCCGACGACCTCGCCTCCACGCTGTTGCTGGCCACCGATACCCCGGTATTGCTGGCCCCCGCAATGAATGTCCGAATGTGGCAGCACCCCGCCACCCAACGCAACCTAGCGACCCTGCGCGCCGATGGCATCCGCTTTGTTGGCCCCGAGGATGGCCAGATGGCCTGCGGCGAGTTCGGCCCCGGTCGTCTGTCGGAACCCGAGGCGATCTTCGCCGCCATCCAGTCGGCCCTGACCTTGGGCCCGCTGACAGGAAAACACATCCTCGTCACCTCCGGCCCCACGCACGAACCCATCGACCCGGTCCGCTATATCGCCAACCGTTCCTCGGGCGCGCAAGGCACTGCGATTGCAGCAGCCCTGCGCGATCTCGGCGCGCAAGTCACCTTCATCACCGGCCCGGCCTTGGTTCCTGCTCCGGACGGCGTTCACGTCCAGCGCGTTGAGACAGCCGCCGAAATGCTCCGTGCCGTCGAGGCCTCGCTTCCCGTCGATGCCGCCATCTTCGCCGCCGCTGTGGCGGATTGGCGCGTGGCCAATGCGTCAACGTCAAAGATGAAGAAAGACGGCTTGGGCCAAGCTCCCGCCCTTGAGTTTGCCGAGAACCCCGACATCCTCGCCACCATTTCCAAAGGCAATCAGCGCCCCGCCCTCGTCATAGGCTTCGCCGCCGAAACCGACGACATCCTGTCTCATGCCCGCGCCAAACGTGCCCGCAAGGGCTGTGACTGGATCGTGGCCAACGACGTCTCGCCGTCCACCGGCATCATGGGCGGGGCGGAAAACGCCGTGACCCTGATCACTGCCGAGGCCGAGGAAACCTGGCCGCGCATGTCCAAGGAGGCGGTCGCCCGCAAGCTTGCCCTCCGCATCGCGGAGGCTCTGGCTGCCAACTGACCGGCAGCCAAGCCTCTGCTCAAAATTCCGGCATCTGCTGCCGGCAGGTGCGCTGCAGGCCGGCTTTGCCTTGACGCTCCACCATGGTGCCGTTAGCACTCATGCATCATCCCGGCGGAAAGCCGATGTGGCATCGGGGCCCTTGGCGCAGCACCTTACTGGACTGCGCGGGGGCCTTTTGTTTTGGAAACGGCATGAAGCGACGCGTCGAACTCGGCCTCCTCTACTCGCGCTCCGGCAGCTATTCGCTGATCGGGCAAGCGTGCCGCACGGGCGCCCTCGCGGCCATCGCCCAGATCAACGCTGACCCCGACAACGCCCTGACCTTCCTGCCGGTTGAACGTGACCCCGCCGGCAACATCGACCACTACGCCCCCCTTTGCGCCGAGATCCTGCGAGAGACGACCGCCCAGCACGTCATCGGCTGCGTCACCTCATGGAGCCGGAAAGAGGTCATTCCCGTCTTGGAAAAGCTGGGCGGCACCCTTTGGTATACGGTCCCTTACGAGGGGTTCGAGGCCTCTGATCACGTCGTCTACACCCATGCCTGCCCCAACCAGCACCTGCTGCCCCTGCTGGACTGGGCCATGCCGCACCACGGCAAGCGTGCCTATCTGACCGGATCGAACTATATCTGGGGCTGGGAAATGAACCGCCTCGCCCGTGACATCGTGCAAACCGCTGGCGGCCAGATCCTGGGCGAGCGCTACCTGCCCATCGGCTCCACGGACGTCGCCCGCATGATCGAGGAAATCCGCGCCTGCCGCCCCGATTTCATCGTGAACTCGCTGATCGGCCCCTCGTCCTACGAATTCATGTCAGCCTACCGCGCGCTGGGCGGGCAGGACACCGCCTTCCACCCCGCGCGATGCCCCGTCCTGTCCTGCAACCTGACCGAAGCCGAACTCCCCGCCCTAGGCGACCGGGCCGAGGGCCTGATCGCAGCAGGACCCTATTTCTGCGGCCAGCAAAGCTGGCCCGGCGGCAGCTTCGGCTCAAGCCATGAGGCCGCCACCTTTGTGGCCGTCCGGGAACTTGCCCGGCTCTTGTCGGCAAAGCCGCAGGCCAAAGGCCTGTCAGACCTGCTCGCGGGGGCCGGGGGCGTCATCGACCCCGACACCCACCACACGCGCCTGCCGGTCCTGATCGCCCGCGTCGAACAGGGCGCGTTCCGTGTCATCCAGCATCGCGGCGAGATTGCCGGCGATCCCTATCTGTCGCGCAACCGGGAACCCGCCGCACCGCACCTGAGGGTCGTGTCATGAAACGCCCGCTGCGCATCCACAACCTCGGCGGGGCCAAGGCTTTCATCCTGCACCGCCCGCATCCCACCGTGCAGGCCCTGACCCGCCAACTCACCGCCATCGGCCTGACGGTCGAGCAAGTCTGGCCCAGCCTTGACGCCGCCGCCCTCGGTGCCGATTTCGTCTTCTTCGACGCCGACATGGGCCATGACGAGCAATTCCCATGGTCCCCCGGCGCTTCCCCCATGCCGATGATCGCCCTCATAGGCTCCGAAGCCCCCGGCCGCATCGAATGGTCGCTCGAGGCTGGCGCCCATGCCCAGATGCTGAAACCGGTCGGCGACAACGGCGCCTACGCCACCCTTCTGGTGGCGCGCGCCGCCTTCGACGCCCAGGCCGCCCTCAGCGATGAAATCGCCGGCCTGCGCCGCCGTCTTGGAGAACGCCAGACCGTGATCCGCGCGGTTACCCTGTTGGCCGCGCGTGGCGAAACCGAAGCCGAGGCCTATGACCGCCTGCGCCAGATGGCCATGGCATGGCGCATCACCCTCGAAGACGCCGCCGCCCGTGTGGTCGCTGCCGGAAAGGACACCAATGTCTCTCGCCTTGGCTGACCAACGCCCCGCAGGCCCGATCCGCCGCCTGTTGCGCCGCAAGCTGGCGGTGCTGGGCCTGATCGTCATCGCTCTTGTCGTGGGAGCCGCGCTCGCGGCCCCCTTCATCGTCGCCCACGCCCCCGACGAGCAGATGTTCGACGGTCTGACGCTGGAAGGTGCGCCCATGCCGCCCAGTGCCGCCTTCCTGTTCGGCACCGACCTTCTGGGCCGCGATCTGTTCTCCCGCATCCTTTACGGCGCGCGCACCTCGCTGATCATCGGCGTCGTCGCCAACGGGCTGTCGCTGCTGATCGGCACCGTGGTGGGCCTTTTGGCGGGCTATTTCAAAGGCTGGATCGGAAGCATCCTGATGCGCTTCACCGACCTGATGATGGCCTTCCCCGCGCTGCTTCTGGCCATCTGTCTCGCGGCGATCTTCCAGCCCTCGCTCTGGATCGTCGCCATGGTCATCGCCTTGGTGAACTGGGTCCAGACCGCCCGCGTGATCTTCACCGAGACCTCCTCCCTGGCCACCCGCGACTTCATCGCCGCCGAGCGCACGCTGGGTGCCTCCACTTGGCGCATCCTGATCCACCACATCCTGCCGCATCTGGTGCCCACGATCATCGTCTGGGGCACGCTGGGCATCTCCACCACCGTCCTGCTGGAGGCCACGCTGTCCTTCCTTGGCGTCGGCGTCCAACCGCCCACCCCAAGCTGGGGCAACATCATCTTCGAGAACCAGACCTACTTCCAATCCGCCCCCTGGCTGGTCTTCATCCCCGGCGCAGCGATCATCCTGCTGGCTCTCGCCTTCAACCTCGTCGGCGACGCGTTGCGCGATGTCCTCGACCCGACCCAGAAAGGCCGAGGATAATGCCCGCCTATCTCCTCCGCCGCCTGATCCAATCCGCGCTCATCCTTCTGGGCGTGGCTTTCATCACCTTCTTCCTGCTCTACGTCCTGCCCGCCGACCCCGTCCGCCAGATCGCAGGCCGATCCGCCACGCCCGAAACCGTCGCCAACATCCGCCGAGAGCTTGGCCTCGACCAACCCTTCCTCGTTCAGTTCCTTCGCTATCTCTGGGCGCTGCTGCACGGAGATTTCGGCCGCAGCTACCTGCAAAAGACCCAAGTCGCCGAACTGATCGCCTCCCGCCTTCCCGCCACCCTCCTCCTGATGGCCGCCGGCATCTTCTGCGAACTGGCGCTGGGGATCACGATGGGCATCGTGGCGAGCCTGACCAAAGGCCGCCTCACCGACCAGATCCTGATGATGACCTCTTTCGTCACCGTCTCGGCCCCGCAATTCGTCGTCAGCCTGCTGCTGCTCTATGTCTTCGCGGTGCAATTGAGCTGGTTCCCGGTCGGCGGCTACGGCACCTTCCGCCATCTGGTGCTGCCCGCCGTTACCCTCGGCATCCTCGGCTCCGGCTGGTACGCCCGCATGATGCGCTCCTCGATGATCGAGGTGCTGGCGGCCGATTTCATCCGAACTGCCCGTGCCAAGGGCCTGACCCGCAGCCGGGTCGTCTTGCGCCACGCCCTGCCCAACGCCATCCTGCCGATCATCGCCATGATCGGCATCGACATCGGCGTCTTCATGGGTGGCGTCGTCGTGGTGGAAAGCGTCTTCGCCTGGCCCGGCATCGGGCAACTGGCATGGCAGGCGATCCAGCGCATCGACATCCCGATCATCATGGCGGTCACCCTCGTCTCCGCCGTGGCCATCGTCCTGGGCAACTTGGCTGCCGACGTCATCACCCCGTTCATCGACCCCAGAATCAAGATCCGCTAAGCAAAACCCAAAGAACCAACAGGAGAGACCATGAAAAACCTTCTCGCCTCCACCGCCCTCGTGCTGGCGCTTGCCATGCCCGCCGTGGCGCAAGACTACACCCCCGATCCCGCCGCCAAGCAGGGTGGAGAGATCACCGTCACCTACCACGATGACGTGGCCACGCTTGATCCGGCGATCGGCTACGACTGGCAGAACTGGTCGATGATCAAGTCGCTGTTCGACGGGTTGATGGACTATGTCCCCGGCACCACCACGCTGCGCCCCGGTCTGGCCGAAAGCTATGATGTGTCGAAAGACGGCATGACCTTCACCTTCCACCTGCGCAAAGGTGTGAAGTTCACCAACGGCCGCGAAATGACCGCCGATGACGTGAAATACTCGCTCGACCGCGTCACCAACCCGAAAACCCAATCGCCGGGCGCGGGCTTCTTCGGCTCGATCCTCGGCTACGAAAAGATGGCCGACGGTTCGGCCACCGATCTTGCAGGCGTCAAGGTTGTCGATCCCCTGACCGTCGCCATCACCCTGAACCGCCCCGACGCCACCTTCCTGCAAGTCATGGCGCTGAACTTCTCCTACATCGTCCCGAAAGAGGCTGTCGAAGCCGCTGGTGCCGATTTCGGCAAGCACCCCGTCGGCACCGGTGCGTTCAAGATGACAGACTGGACCCTTGGCCAGCAGATCGTCTTCGAACGCAACGCCGACTACTGGCGCGCAGGCGAGCCCTATCTGGACAAGATCACCTTCCAGGTTGGCCAGGAACCCGTCGTGGCGCTGCTGCGTCTGCAGAAGGGCGAGATCGACATCGCCGGCGACGGCATCCCGCCCGCCAAGTTCACCGAAGTCATGGGCGACCCGGCACAGGCCGCCTTGGTCGTCAGCCAAGCCTCCTTGCAAACCGGCTACATCACGCTGAACCTCAACGTCGCTCCCTTCGACAAGCTTGAAGTGCGTGAGGCCGTCAACATGGCGATCAACAAGGACCGGATCACCCAGATCATCAA